>JASLGV010000364.1 GCA_030149995.1 Pedobacter sp. | reverse complement strand
GCTGTATTGCTGCTACAAAATCATTTGAAACAAAAAAGGGTTCCTGCTATAAAACAAGAACCCTTTTCAGGAAATTTTAAATATTATAAAGCAGCTAAATTTTCTTCAATAATTTTGATTTTAGCTTCTGCATCTGCCTTTTTATTACGCTCGTTTTCGACCACTTCTGCTTTGGCATTCTGAACAAAACGCTCATTTCCAAGCTTTGCTTCTACCGATTTCAGGAAACCTTGTAAATAACTCAGTTCACCTTTTAAACGCTCGCGTTCTGCCTCTGCATCAATATTATTGCCCAGTTCAATAAAGAACTCATCTTTACCAGCCATAAAAGCTGCTGCGCCCGATACTTTTTCTTCCACAAACGTAACCTCACTAATATTAGCCAGCTTAGAAATGATATTAAGCCATTGCGTATATGGTAAACCAGCATTTACCTTCACTTTTAAAGGCAACGCTTCTTTAGGCGATATTTGTTTCTGGTTGCGAACGTTTCTTATCTCCGAAATAACTGTTTTGATAACCTCTGCATCTTTTAAACCTGCTGCATCAAAGGTTCCGCCTTTTGGATATTCGGCCACAATACAGCAATCCATTTCCTGACGGGTTCCAAAAAGCTCATCATGCCACAATTCCTCTGTCAAAAATGGCATATACGGATGTAATAACTTTAAAATGTTTTCGAAGAAAGTAACCGTTGCCCGGTGACTTGCTGCATCGATCGGCTGTTGATAAGCCGGCTTAACCATTTCGAGGTACCAGGCACAGAAATCATCCCAAACAAGCTTATAAGTAGCCATTAAGGCCTCAGAAAGCCTGTATTGCTTAAAGTTATCTTCAATCTCTACAAATGCCTCGTTAAAGCGGTTCTCAAACCAGGAAATGGCCTGTGCATTTGGATTTTCAAGTGTGGTATCAATTTCCCATCCCTTAACCAAACGGAAGGCATTCCAAACTTTATTGGCAAAGTTTCTTCCCTGCTCGCAATAAGACTCATCAAACATTAAGTCGTTTCCGGCAGGAGAACAAAGCAGCATTCCCACACGAACGCCATCCGCTCCGTATTTTTCGATCAAACCAATCGGATCTGGCGAATTGCCCAACGACTTAGACATTTTACGGCCTAATTTATCACGCACAATACCGGTTAAATAAACATTGGTAAATGGTTTTTTACCCATAAACTCATGGCCAGCCATAATCATCCGCGCTACCCAGAAGAATAGAATTTCCGGAGCCGTTACCAGGTCATTGGTTGGGTAGTAGTAATTGATCTCTTTATTATCCGGATTTTTAAAACCATCAAATACAGAAATTGGCCATAACCACGAAGAAAACCAGGTATCCATCACATCCTCATCCTGGCGGATAAAAGCTGAAAGTTGGTTTTTAAATCCTTCTTTATCTGCTACGACATCGTTTTCCAGTTGCTTTTTTTCCCAAAAAGCTTCCAGCGCTTCTTCTTTTGTTTTGGCAACAACCCAATTATTTTTATCATCATACCAGGCTGGAATGCGCTGGCCCCACCAAAGTTGCCTGCTGATGTTCCAGTCGCGCACGTTTTCCATCCAGTGGCGATACGTATTTTCAAATTTATTAGGAATCAGGTTTACCTCTCCGTTCAGCACATCTGCCAATGCGGGTGCAGCCAGTTCTTTCATTTTTACAAACCACTGCATAGAAAGCTTTGGTTCTATAACGGCATCGGTACGTTCAGAAAAACCAACCTGCGATTTATATTCTTCAATCTTCTCTAAATGTCCGGCCTCTTCCAGTAATACGGCAATTTTTTTACGCGCAACAAAACGATCTTCGCCAACTAAAATTACAGCCAGTTCGTTTAACGTTCCATCGTCATTTAAAATATCCGTAACAGGTAAATTGTGTTTAATTCCCAGTTCATAGTCATTTAAATCATGTGCCGGTGTAACTTTTAAACAGCCTGTACCAAAAGTTATGTCAACATATGTATCTTCAATAACCGGAATTTCGTGGTTTACAAGCGGAACAAAAACCTTTTTACCTTTTAAATGGGTAAAACGCTCATCCTCCGGATTAATGCAGATAGCAGCATCGGCCATAATCGTTTCCGGACGTGTTGTTGCAACCGTTAAGTATTCATTATCTGTACCGGAGATCAGGTATTTAATGTAGTAAAGTTTCTGATTAACTTCCTTACGAATTACCTCTTCATCAGAAACCGCTGTTTTACCTGCCGGATCCCAGTTTACCATACGGATACCACGATAAATCCAGCCTTTTTTATGCAGGTGAATAAAACTATCGATAACCGCTTCAGAAAGATCATCTTCCATGGTAAAGCGCGTACGGTCCCAGTCGCAGCTTGCACCAAGTCGCTTTAATTGATCCAGAATAATACCTCCATACTTCTCTTTCCACTCCCAGGCATGTTTCATAAACTCTTCGCGGGATAAATCAGATTTCTGAATCCCCTGCTCTTTCAGCATGGCCACAACTTTAGCCTCCGTTGCAATAGAAGCATGGTCTGTTCCAGGTACCCAACAGGCATTTTTGCCTTCCATTCTTGCCTTACGGATTAATACATCCTGGATGGTATTGTTAAGCATATGGCCCATGTGCAGCACACCCGTTACATTTGGCGGCGGAATGACGATGGTATACGGCTCGCGCTCATCGGGTTCTGAATGGAAAAACTTTTTCGACAGCCAATAGCTGTACCATTTATCTTCTGTTTCTGTTGGATTGTACTTTGTGGATAGGCTCATGAAAATTATTCAATATCAATTTTGCTGCAAAAATACGTTTTTAAGGGCGAATTTTAAAGTATAAATATTTTGGAAAACAAGGCACTGAAGCCCTTCAAACAGCTTTCAGCAAGTATTAGAAAAGATTTTACAAACGGATCCGGATGATTCTAATTCCCTTATACGCGCCAAACCGAACACCCAAAATAAAAGCGATTGAACCAGATATAATAAATTCTGCATCCATGGCGATGCAGATAAAATATTAGGCTGTAAAAACTCCTTGAAGGTTTAATTCGAAGCCAGGCAACACAGAAGAAGTTATTTTTTCTGTTTGGGAATACAGCCCGGCAGAGGAGAATTTACCCATGTTGTTTAGCGCATATACAGCCACAGAGGCCTCGACTTGGTTTACAAGCCAGTATTCTTTAACACCAAATTCTTCGTATACCTGATATTTATTTAAAAGCTCATGTTTGTTGTTTCCGGGCGAGAGAATTTCTATTACCAGATCCGGTGCACCAATACAGCCACGGTAATCAAGTTTTTGGGGATCACAGATCACGCATATATCGGGTTGCAAAACGGTGTAAACATCTCGGTCTGCATGGCTTTCTTTGGGAAAACGAACATCAAAAGGCGCCGGA
>JASLGV010000363.1 GCA_030149995.1 Pedobacter sp. | reverse complement strand
TCTGTATTGGGGGTAAAAAAAACTACCTTAGAGACTTTTGGAGCAGTTAGTAAAGAAACAGTTACAGAAATGGCCGAAGGAGCGATTAAACATTTCAAAACAGATTATGCCATCGCTGTAAGTGGTATTGCCGGGCCTGATGGTGGCACAGAAGATAAACCAGTTGGAACTGTTTGGATTGCAGTTGCAAACAAGCATAAAACAATTGCTAAAGTGTTTAATTTCAGTAATAAACGCATACAGAATATAGAACGTTCTGCCATTTCAGCACTCTCCATGCTGTTAAATCTATTAAAAGAAGCTTAGTGTAAACACAAAAAAAGTGTATTTTTGTGCCGACACCAAAAATAAACATACTGTATTAATATGGCTCAATACGAATTATTGTTACCTAAAATGGGTGAAAGTGTTGCCGAAGCAACTGTAATTAAATGGTTAAAACAACCAGGAGATTCGATTGACTTAGACGAGACTGTATTAGAAATTGCGACGGATAAAGTAGATTCGGAGGTACCATCGCCGGTAGCCGGAAAATTAGTGAAGCAATTGTTTAAAGAAGATGAGGTTGCACAGGTAGGTGATGCTATTGCCATAATTGAAACAGATGCAGCGGGTACAGATTCGAAGTCTGAACCAGCACCGGCCGGTGCTGCTGCCGAAACTCAGGTTGAAGAAATCAGTATCCCTGGAGTGGAACAACTTCAGGAAGTTGCTGCACCGGCAGATTTTTCATCGTCAGACCGTTTTTACTCGCCACTTGTTAAGAGCATTGCCGCACAAGAGCAAATCTCGTTAGAAGAACTGGATCAGATTAAAGGTTCGGGCGCAGATGGCCGCTTAAATAAAGATGATTTATTAAATTATATTAACCTTAAAAAAGGTGGCGCTACGCAGCCAGTTGTGGTTAAAGAAAACATCAGCAGTCCTGTAAAAGAAACTTCCGTGCCAGCAGCTCCTGCTAAGAGCACCGGAAATAGTGTAAGTGGTGGAGATGAAATTATAGAGATGGACAGAATGCGTAAACTGATAGCCGATCATATGGTTATGAGTAAGTCTACTTCTCCTCATGTTACTTCTTTTGTTGAGGCCGATGTGACCAATCTTGTTTTATGGCGTAACAAAGTAAAAAACAACTTTGAAAAACGCGAAAATGAGAAAATAACCTTTACACCGATTTTTATAGAAGCAGTAGCAAGGGCAATTAAAGATTTTCCTTTAATTAATGTTTCTGTAAACGGAACACAGATTATTAAAAAGAGAGACATCAACATTGGTATGGCTGCAGCTTTGCCAAGTGGTAATTTAATTGTACCGGTAATTAAAAATGCAGACGAGTTAAATCTGTTGGGTTTAACCAAGGCGGTAAATGATTTAGCCGGCAGGGCACGTAATTCTAAATTAAAACCAGATGAAACGCAGGGCGGAACTTTTACGTTAACAAACGTGGGTACATTCGGCAATGTAATGGGAACACCTATTATCAACCAACCACAGGTAGCAATTTTAGCTGTGGGTGCAATAAAGAAAAAACCAGCTGTTTTAGAAACAGAACATGGCGATGTAATTGCCATCAGGCACATGATGTTCCTTTCGCTATCATACGATCACCGGGTTGTTGATGGCTCGTTGGGCGGATCATTCGTAAGACGTGTAGCCGATTACCTTGAAAACTGGGATCTGAAAAGAGAGATTTAAGTTTTATAAATAAATTATTCAAAGCCTGTAATGATGTTCATTACGGGCTTTGTGCGTTTAGAACGAGTGGCTGTTTAGTTGGTACGGGTATTGGCAGAAAATTATATTTTCCAATTCATGCGTTTGCCTTTAAAAAAACATATAAAATAAAAACCCCGTTATCAGACGCCGGGGCACACTGAATAACGGGGGGTAAGTTTATGTTTGGTTTATTATTTAACAGATTTCCGTACGTAGATATTTCCAAAAGAAGAAGTCATGCTGTAAAATGGACCTTTACCTGGTTCTGCTGTAATCGAACTGAAGAAATTCTGCTCGGTTTTTTCTGTTGGAGTAAGATCAAGATTGGTATAGATTTTTCCAAACCGGTTGGTAAGCTTGATTTTCCCAATCTTCGCATCGTTTAGAGTTGCATCAATGCCGCCGTATTTGGCATCAATGTTAATCGGACCTTCAAAATTAACCAGCTCAACCATTCCATAAGTGGCGTTTACGCTTGTTCTTTTGTTTACAGGTACCTTTATATTAACTGTAATTTCCATATCTTTCTGCTGGTAAGAGACGATTTTATTACCACCCGAATTTGCCTTTTTATAGATTTCAATCTCTTCTGCACTGTTAAACCGCTTTTTAATACCCTGTTCGATAATATAGTACGACTGTGGGATCTGATCCAGGTCCAGTTTATTCCAGATGGAAATTTTACCATCGGCATTTGCAGATTCTAAACTGAACGCTTTATCGTTTTCTCCATCATTAATTTTAACAGTAGCTTCTACCGCTATTTCATTTTTATCCCAGGTGCTGATCCGGACAACCTTTGGATAGTCAAATTTAAGTTCAATTTCCTGACCATCTTTTACCGGGTAAGATTGGGTAACTTTCGTTTGGGCAAAAGAGCCATGTGAAAGGAAAATCAGTATAAAAAGGATATAAATATTTCTCATGTTGTTTAATTTTTAGATAATACATGCCCATTCAGCTTTTGAAAACTGTTAAAAACAGGGATTCCAGGAAAACTTATGGTGATTATTTATTTCTTAAATAGACATTTTTGTAGGTAGATTTAAAAATGAGGTTTATACCACCGCCATTAATAGTACCTTTAATATTTTCTCCGTTTTTGTAAGCGCTACCGGTAGTTGCAAATGTAAAATTCTGGCCATTGTTGATACTTATAAAAGTATTTTCTGCAGAGCCGCCAGATGTATTTGAACCCGATAAAAGCGTAGTGGTCGTTTTAGTAGCTTTTTCTTTGTCGGTGTTTTTACTATTATTATCAAGTGTAATCTTAAAATTGTCTGCTGCGTAAAGTTTACCGTAAGAGGTACCAAGTTCCAGGTTTGCTTTTGTTGAAGCAGGCAGCGATACATCTACATAGCTATATACAGAGATAATAGATACCGGGCCTTTTATGTCCTGGTCAAAAGAAGCATCAATGGATCCGTATATAGATTTGATATTCATAGGTCCGCTGTTATTTTCCAGTTTAATCTTATTGTAGCTTACAGAAACCTCAATCTCATTTTTTAGGTTTCTGAGAATAAGTTCTTCGTTGTAAATACTGCTGTTGTTGGAAAACGATACTTTTACGTTTTGAGGAACCTTAATGCTGATAATGCCGCGGTTGTTTTTACTAACGCTATTAACATTTATATCTTGTCCGTTTTCTACTACGCTGATCCCAAGACCAGTGTTGTCAGAAAAACCACTTCCGTTAATGGATTTGAGACCCTTTGCACGCTGATCTTCATCTTCATTATCATCTTTCTGTGTAGTGAAAATAATTTCATTTCCATTATAACCCTCCACAATGGCGCCGTTGATATTCAGGTTTAAGCGGCCGCTGTTTTTAGAAAGTTTATATTCTTTTTGTGCCCATGAGGAGAGGCTCAAGCATAAGATGCCCAGTAGGATTATAAGTTGCTTTTTCATATTTTGTTATTTGATTTATTTTTAAAGTTTATTTTTGTTTAATAATGTTATATATGCTTCATCCTTAACCGCTTCGAAAGTTGTGGGGTCATTTACAAGTGCAAATAATTTGTTGTCTATATTATCATTTTCAATTTTAGAGAGCATACCAATCAGACCTACCTGTACCAAAGGATCGTTCTGCGTATTAAGCGATTTTACAAGCAGAGCCGAAACATGTTCATCCTGTACATATTTACCCATCACGTTTAATGCAGCCAGCCGAACATTACTGTTTGCATCGTTGTTAACGACCGATGCCAGCATATCAATGGTTTTATAGCTGATCATATCCGATTTTTCAATTTGCAGAACGGCTGCCAGTCTTGTACTTGCCGAACTGCTATCGGTTAGCTGTGCATATACGTCCGGGTTTAAGGTGGTTGGAGCCTGCTCATTTTGCGGTTGTACATTCAACTCAATATTTTTCTTGTGAGAAGATGATTTTTGTACAGCCTTGTTTTTAACCAGGGTTATTGCTGGTTCCACATCATTTTTAGGCGTTGGTATGGTGCTGCCTGATGGCTTGTCCAAAACGTGTTGCGTAATATGATTTGTAGGTACATTATTTTTAACCGTATCCTGCAGGGCATACGTTGTAATTAACGCTGCAGCAGCTACCGATGCGGCGATCATCCATTTTCTAACCGGATATAGTTTACGCACCTGCACTTTTTCTTCAACAGCTGGTTTCAGTCTGCCTTTAATCTGCTGAAGAATATCGGCAGCGGGCTCGAGGTGATCGAAATCTTCCCGGTTATCTTCAATAAATTTTTTTAAAGGATCATTCATAATATGATTTGTCTTTTAATAACAGCAATATTTTTTTCT
>JASLGV010000361.1 GCA_030149995.1 Pedobacter sp. | reverse complement strand
AACCCTTTTACAAAAGGATTAATAACTGTATATATTCCCTGCTGGAGATTATCTCTGAGGGTTAGTTTTGCTGATTTCATATATAATTTTAAAAATCAAATTTTACTCTTGCCCGGATACCCCATTCAGATACTTCCGGATGATCGAGGTAGTTAAATCTTTTTACCAAATCTAACCTTAAAATTTTGAATATGTTTCCAATACCAACACTTCCTTCCATATAAGGACCGTTGTTTAAAGCGTATGTACGTGCTACACCGTTCTCGTTAACCGGTAACTGATATAAATTGTTGCTCAGTGCCGGGTTGTTTTCTGTTCTTAAGCCACCATAAAGTGCTTTAAAAGAAATTACCTCACGAAGTTTCAGTTTTTTAATCAGCGGCATTTTGTTTAAGAAAAAGCCGTTAAAGTTATGATCTATATTAATACTTGCATAGTGATCACTTACAAACTCCAGGAAGTTCATTAAGTTATAAGAATTCAGCTGGTAAGCATAGGTCTGGTTAGCACGGTGTACAGTTAATAAAGGGAAAGGCACTTTGCCAAAAATATAGCCGCCTTCTACCGTTACATCACTGTATCCCAATTGCGACAGATAAAAACGTTTGTCTATAGATCCCATCAGATTCTGATAATTATACTCACCACCCAATGCACCTTTTAAACCAGCTGTATATTTTAAGCTAAATACAGGATAACGGTCTGGAATAGGGGTACGATAAATTTTACCCTGATAAAATTTCTCATTTGGCGCGTACCTAAGCTGAACCGAAATCTCGCTGGTTGTTAACCGGTTAACATCTGTAAGCACCTGATTGTTTTCCTGTCTGTAGTATAATCCACCGGCAGGCGATTGTGCCCATTTTTTTAGTCCGATTGCATATGAAAAGTGATTTTCATATTCATGTACATAATCAACCCGGTAAAAATCATTATACAGCAACATGTTGTTCTCCCCCCTTTTAAAGGAAAGCAGGAAATTATCTTCCTGAACAAACTGCAATTCCTGTCCGGGTATTTTGGTGTCACGTTGAAAACTTGCTCTTATATAGTTTTGCGGGAATGCATAGATGGACTTATTATTAAGTGAATAAGTTGCCGAAAGGAAGAATTTCCATTTTTCGTCTTTAAAACCATAAGCGGCATAATTTTCAAAATAATAACGCTTGCTCAACTCGGGTGTTGTTCTTCCACCCACACGCAGACGCAGACCTTCTACACTGTTAAAACTATAAAAAGTATTAACCGGACCAACTTCATAAGGACCAAAATTCTGATAACCTGCAAAAAGCAATGTTACAATCTGCATGGTTCTTTTAAATGAAGGTAAGCTCTGTAAGGTATCTATGTTGTGGTAAATGGCCAGCTGCTCTTTTGGAATGGTATCGAGGCGGTTCTTTGCCCAAAAATCATTACTTCTTTTTGAGGCATCGGTCAGAACGGTTACGCTTTTCCCATTGAAAACGGTATCTGCAAAGAGTATATTTGTTTTATATTCTTTATTAATAACGGTTCTTTCGCCTGTAAACCCAAGTCCTTTGTTTTTATTAATACCAAAATCGGCCAATAAATTACTTTTACTCAAATAATAACGGCCATCAACATTTTTATCAAAATTGAGGTCTATCTTTAAAGCCCTTACAAAGTTCAGATTGATGTTTTTATTTACTCCAAGCTGGGCCCCGCTTACCGCATAATTACCATCTAAGGTTACATATAGTTTACCTTCAAACAGCATGTCGGTTGTATTGCGTGGCGTAAAAGCAAGCTCCACCACGTTGGGTTGCCTGTCTTTAAGTGTATCTGTAATAAAGAACTTATAGAAGGTTGGGGCAGAATCTGCAATGGGACTTAAAAATTCATTACTCATTACAGAGATGTTGCTGTTATAAATATCAATGTTTTGGTACATTCTTTCGAAATATACTTTCATCCCCTGGTTATCTATAAAGCGGCTGTCAAAATCCACCTGTTTTTCGGCCAACACAACTGTTTTGCTTTTATTGGGTGAACTGCTTAAATAATGATCGGATAATTTTTCCTGAATATATACAGGCAGAAGGTTCTTTCCGCCTATTTTAGTAGAATCCTGCTCCTGGAAAAGGAACTGGTAATTCCTGAACATTCGCTTGTTTTTAAACTTATCAGACAGGTTGCTCATGGAAAAAAGCATTTTTTCGTATTCTTTATAAAATACGGTATTATAGCTTTTTAGCCTGTTTTCTGACTTATGTTCGATTACTTTTCTAATCAGTTCAACAGCGGGATTATCTTTATTGCGGTAGCGTATTTTCTTGCCTGCCACAATTACAACCTCATCCAGCGATTGTGCATTGGGTTTTAACAATACATCAATTTTTTGGGTGGTACCCGGTACAATATTTTTAATAACCACATCATAACCCACATAATTAAATTTGAGTGCAGTGTATGGTTCGTTGGTACTGATTTCGAAATTTCCATTCATATCTGTCTGCGTACCGACCGTTGTACCGTTAAAAAAAACGGAAACAGAAGGAATGGTTTCTTTTGTTCCGGCATCTTTAACCGTACCTGTAATGATGGTCTTTTGCGCAAATGCATTTGCAACCCATAACATGTTGATTGTTAGAAGTGCAAAAGACAATATGAATATTTTATATTGGTTTTTCATTTAGTAAAAATAAATCGCTTCTGCATAAGATAATTATAGGTAGTACCTACAACGATGGATACTGAAATTTTTGAAACCATATAATTAAAACCCAAAAACTGGGTTAAAAGGTAAATGCCTGTGGTAACCAGAATCAGATTCCCTAACCATACAAGCAGATATTTAATTATCTGAATCCAAACACTTTTGGATGTTGCATCAAAAACCCATTTACGCCCCATCAAAAAGTTTACAATACCTCCGGCAATTGTTCCTGTTATGCTACCTGTCAAATACCAAATTCCCAAAACCCTAACGCACAGCATGGTTGTTAAAAAATCTACCATCGAAGCTGTTAAGGACGAAACCTGTGCTTTGAGAAACGTATACATATTAGAATATGTTTAGCAAAATGATTATTTGCAGCACTATGTTTGCATATATGCCTGCAAGTACATCATCGGCCATAACACCCAGTCCGCCCGGAAGTGCTTCCAGCTTACGGATGTATAATGGTTTTGCTATGTCAAAAAATCTAAACAGGATTAACCCTGTTATGATATAATTTACGCTGATCGGCACAAATAAAAGCGTAATACACATCCCTGAAATCTCATCAATCACAACCCTGTTGTGATCTTTTCCCCACAAGACTTCCACTTCGTTAGCACTTCTGATCCCCTGAACAGTAATGAGCAGGGTAATCAGAAGTGCCGGTAAAAGTGAAGTTTTATAATCGGTCTGGAAAGCGTACCAGCAAACACAGGTAGCGATGGCCGCAACTGTACCGGCGCCTTTGCCGATATAGCCGATTCCCAGACCGGTTGATATAAATTTATGAAAGAACACTAAAGCGTTTCTACAAGTTCCTGATAATAATCTAAACCCAAATGCGTGATTAAATCCTCACCCATCATATGACGAAGCGTATTTTGTAATTTCATTAACTGTTTAAAGATATCGTGCTCTGCATTTAAACCTGGCAGTGTTTGCGGCGATTTTAAATAGAATGAAAGCCACTCCTGAATACCGCTCATATCTGCACGTTTTGCCAAATCAATAAACAAAGCTAAATCCAATACAATTGGTGCAGCTAAGATTGAATCGCGGCAAAGGAAATTGATTTTGATTTGCATTTTATAGCCTAACCAGCCAAAAATATCAATGTTATCCCAGCTTTCTTTGTTATCACCGTGTGGCGGATAATAGTTGATACGGATTTTGTGGTACATATCGCCATACAAATCCGGGTTTACTTCTGGTTTGAAGATTTCGTCCAGTACGCTTAATTTAGAAACTTCCTTGGTTTTGAAGTTATCCGGATCGTCCAGTACCAAACCATCTCTGTTACCTAAAATGTTATCCGAGAACCAACCGTTTACACCCAGTGCACGTGCACTTAAACCAGGTGCTAAGATGGTTTTCATTAAAGTTTGTCCGGTTTTGAAATCCTTACCAGCAATCGGGGTATTGGTTTCTTTTGCCAATTCCATTAATGCTGGAATATCAACCGTTAAGTTTGGCGCTCCGTTTGCAAAAGGCACACCCAGTTTTAATGCTGCATAAGCATAAATCATACTTGGTGCAATACGCGAATCGTTATCTTTTAAAGCCTGCTCAAATGCAGCCAGGGTTTCGTGAATTTCTGAAGGCTCAAAATAAATTTCGGTAGAACCGCACCATACCAATACCACACGTGTACAGTTATTAGCCGCTTTGAAATCTTCAATATCTTTAATTACAGCCTGTGCAAGTTCGTAACGGTTATCGATTTCCTTTATAAATTTACCATCCAGGTTTTTTACGTAGTTTTTATCAAAAGCAGCGCGCATTGGTTTAATGGCCTGTAATTCTTCTCTTACATCACGTAACAGGTTTGCATCTAATACGCGTGCATTTAAAGCCGCTTCGTAAACGTTATCTTCATAAACATCCCATCCACCAAATACCAGATCTTCAAGATTTGCCAATGGCACAAAATCCTTAATTTTTGGTTGTTTGTTTTCTGTTCTCTTACCAACACGGATGGTACCCATTTGCGTTAAAGAACCGATAGGCTTAGATAAGCCTTTTTTAATAGCGGCTACACCGGCAATCATCGTGGTAGCTACAGCACCAAGACCTGGCATTAAAATGCCCAGCTTACCTTCAGCCTCTCTTATTTGTTGTTTCATCTTACTATTTTATTTATCCAATGTTTATGTTTATAATCTATGGTTGTTACACCACAAAAGCTTTTATGCTTATTTAAGCCTTCCTATACCCAAATTGTATGCTTGGGTAAAAGAGTTTTACAATACGGTTTAAGTGAATTTATTACCCACTTGCGGGTCTGCATACTTAAACTGTTTTTTTAAACTTAGGTTTAATGTGATTATGCTACCTGTTAATATAAATTAAACGAAACCGGTATATTTCCTTTACCGGCGGTAGAAAGGGCATCATCATTTGTTTTTTATCCTAATTCCTTATCCTCTGTTTTGTACATACAAGTACCACGCTGAAAACGCCCGGGCGTTTAAATCAGATACCTGTATAACGTCTGTTTCCCAACAGACTTTTATTTAGATCGCTTTTTCCAGAATTCTGTATTTCCGGTATAGCTTTCCACCGATATTTTCAATCGGGCTATTGATTAAATCATTATGATCCAATGTCCAGCTTGCTTCTGCATATTGCATGCCTTTCTGCTGGAACGCTCTGATAATGCGTCCGTACAAGCAGGCTTCAATACCCATTTTCCGATAACCGTCTATAACCCCCAGCAGTAAAATACGGATGCCGTTGATTTTCTTTTTATTCAGCAACAGTTTCAATAAACCTGTCGGGAACAGACGTCCTTTTTTAATTTTGATTAAAATCTGATTAATATCTGGCACGGCTAAGGCAAATCCAATAATTTTCCCCTCCTGCTCGGCAATCAGACAAAAATCAGGATCCAGAATCATTTTTAAATCTTTGGCTGTATAATCAAATTCTTTATCCGTCATCGGTACAAACCCAAGGTTCTGATCCCAGGCTTTGTTGTAAACAACCCGCAGCGCTTCGGCCTCTTCTTTAAACTTTTTAATATTGATCTTTCGGATCACAATGTTGTTTCTTTCCAGGCGTTGCTCAATTCCATCTATTAATCTTATAGACCGGTCATTGTAGTTACCAGCTGTAAAGCGATAAGCCCTCAGATCTACGTTTTTACCAAAACCCGCGTGTTCAAGCAAGGTTAGGTAATACGGAGCATTGTAAGGCATCATGGCCACAGGTGGTCCGTCAAAACCTTCAATCAATAAACCACAAATATCGTTGGTAGAAAAATTTACGGGTCCCATCATTTTGGTTAACCCTCTTTCTTTTAACCATTCTGTAGCAGTACCGATCAATAAATTCGCTACTTCCTGATCGTTTATACAATCAAAAAAACCGAAAAAGCCATCTTTTACGCCATTTATCTCGTTGTGGTTATTGTTCTGAATGGCTGCTATTCTGCCAACCAGTTCTGTCCCATCATAAGCAAGAAAAAGTTGTAAAGTGGAATGCTCATAAAAAGGATGCTTACCAGGGGTCAGCATATCACGTTGCGCTATAAAAAGTTCCGGTACATAATTTGAATCATTCTTATATAAATCATGCGGAAAATCTATAAATGTCGCCAGTTCCTTTTTACTCGAAACCCTTACTATTTTTTTCATAGCTGTGCGTTAACAGAGATTAAGTTTACCTCCTTCATCGCATCGGCCATTTTTTCAACAGCAACTTCTATCTGCTCAAATGTATGTGTAGCCATCAATGAAAAACGAATCAGTGACGAATCTGATGGCACAGCCGGTGATACAACCGGATTTACAAAAACACCTTTCTGTTGCAATATATTGGTAATTAAGAAAGTCTTGTCGTTATCCCTGATGTAAACCGGAATAATCGGACTGTCTGTTTTACCAATATCAAATCCGGCTTCAACCAATAATTTTTTAGCATAGTTTGTATTTTCCCAGAGCTTATCAATACGTTCTGGTTCAGACTCAATAATATCAAGTGCTGCAATTACACTGGCCACAGCCGAAGGCGGCATGCTCGCACTGAACATCAGTGAGCGTGCGCGGTGTTTTATAAACTCGATGGTTTCTTCATTACCGGCAATAAATCCGCCTAAAGAAGCAAGTGATTTACTGAACGTTCCCATAATCAGATCCACATCACTGGTCAGGTTAAAATGAGAAGCCGTTCCGGCACCATTAAAACCAATTACACCTAAACTGTGTGCATCATCCATCATAATGTTGGCACCGAATTCATTGGCAATCTCAACCATTTCCGGTAAGTTTACCAAATCGCCTTCCATACTGAATATACCATCAGAAACAATTAATTTAGCTGCATCTTCTGGCAAACGACTGAGCTTTTTACGCAGGTCGTCCATATCATTATGTGCATACTTAATCGAACGTGAAAAAGATAACCGGCTGCCATCAATAATGGATGCATGGTTAAATTCGTCTAAAATTAAGTAATCGTTGCGGTCCAGCAGGCAGGATATAACCCCCAGATTTACCTGAAAACCTGTACTGAATAAAACAGCGGCCTCCTTGTTTACATACTTGGCCAATCTTTTTTCCAGCTCCAGGTGGATATCAAGCGTTCCGTTTAGAAATCTTGAACCGGCACAACCAGTCCCGTATTTGTCTATTGCCTTTTTAGCGGCTTCTTTAATTTGTGGATGATTTGTTAATCCCAAATAAGAATTAGAGCCGAACATAAGAACTTTCTTGCCATCAATCATCACCTCAGTATCCTGGGCCGAATCGATTGAACGGAAATAAGGATACAATCCTTTCTCCTTAATTACAGAAGCATCTTTGAACGAAGCAATTCTATCATGTAGTTTTTTACGCATATTTTAATGCCATTATTCCCTAATTGTTAACGGTTTTTTATCTTCATTGTTACAGGTAGAATAACCTGAATATTGCTCTTTGTTGGGATAACATTAAACAAACATTTTTTTCACGCAATTTTAACACATCACCCGCCCTCTAAAAAGGCCAAAAAGTAAGATAAATTGGTCAATATGGTGGGTCCATGTAAATCTGACACTATCAAAACATTTCCACTTTTTATGTGTATTTTAAATAGGTGCAATTATGCACATGCCAGCTTATAATCTTGAAAATCACAAATACCAAGACTCTTATTCTTATCCGGTTAAGATTGAGAAAAAAAAGAACGTGTGTAAGGTAAATATTAACGTAAGATTAAAACAAATGTTTAATATCTACTCAGCAAAAAGCATAGGTTATAAAAATTGATAGCTGTTACAAGTTTAAATATACAAAAAAAATATTCCTTTTGATAAAATTTCAAATTGGAATACTTGCCTGTATCAAAAAGCGAACCACTCTCGCAAACCACCTACCTGTAAGTTTTTTTTTAAAAAATTATTGCAAAAAAAAAGGATGTTTTTGACATCCTGTTTTTTTTAGTGGTACCACCTGGATTCGAACCAGGGACACAAGGATTTTCAGTCCTTTGCTCTACCGACTGAGCTATGGTACCCAATAAGAGAAATCATGTTTACACCTTCTTATTTTAATCCGTTGTAAACTTTAGTTTATAAATTCCGGCTAAACCAAGCCTTACATTTGCAAACCCAGCAGTGCTGTTTTTTTGTGGTACCACCTGGATTCGAACCAGGGACACAAGGATTTTCAGTCCTTTGCTCTACCGACTGAGCTATGGTACCCAATAAG
>JASLGV010000291.1 GCA_030149995.1 Pedobacter sp. | reverse complement strand
TTGAAAAAAAGTCCTTATCTCTGTATCGAATATCTGGGCATCTTAATTGATTCAAATCTTTCAACCGTAAAGCATTCACCTTTGCGCTTCAAAAAGGTAAGACAAGCCATTAATTATGCCATAGATAAAGACAAGTTAATCAAGTACCTGCGCAATGGGATTGGCATTCCGGCAACATCGGGTTTTATTCCGATGGGCATGCCGGGTTTCAACAATAAAGTTGTAAAAGGTTACGAGTACAACCCCCGGCTGGCTGCCAGCTTACTGGCTGAGGCCGGTTTTCCGCAGGGTAAAGGGCTTTCAAAAATAACATTAAACACCACCACAACTTATAAGGATCTGATTGAATTTATACAGGGCGAATTAAATGCGGTTGGCATTAAAACCGATGTGGATGTAAGTCCGAGTGCCAGTCTCAGGGATTTAATTGCCAAGAACCATGTTAACTTTTTCAGAGGCTCGTGGATTGCAGATTATGCAGATGGCGAGAATTATCTTTCCATGTTTTATTCGAAAAACAAAGTTCCGTTTGGCCCCAACTATACGGCTTTTTACAACAAGGCATTTGACCAGTTATTTGAGCAGAGTTACTATGAACCAGACAACGAAAAGCGTTATTTGCTGTACCAGAAAATGGACCAGATGGTGATGAACGAGGCTTCTGTAGTCCCCTTGTTTTACGATGAGTCGGTGGTGATGCTGCAAAACAACATCAGCGGTTATTTTACCAATGCTTTAAGCCTGATGATTCTTAAAACCGTGCAGAAAAATTAGTCTGTCCGTTTAACCAGTCCTAATTTAAAATAAAGACGAAGCCGTTAAAAAACGGTTGTTTTTATAACAGCCCTTAAAAAGCAAGAGCCCTTTCCGGAAAACCAGAAGGGCTCTTTGTTGTTGTTTTGGGTTTGTTATTAGTTTTGAACGCCACCCATTCCGCCAGGTTGCTCACCCTGCTTAATGTCGTCGTTTTTGATTTTCTTTTTCTCTGTGAACTTAAGCTTTCCAAAGTTGTAGCTAAAGTTAACACCAATAGAACGCAATGGATAGTAAATGTTCTGGCTTTGGTATACATAATTTCCATTTTCTACATAGTTGTTTACCGTTTTAATATGCAGATCTTTTCTAAACGGATTTAACACGTTAATACCCACGCTTCCTTTTTTACCCAGGATGTCTTTTTTAAAGGCACTGCCATAAAAAATCATTGCATCGGTTTTACCCTGATAAGTTCTGCGGGCCGAGTTAACCACACCGAACAATTCAAAGTTATAACCTTTTCCGAAACCATAGGCAGAACGGGCAAAGAGGTTATAATTAATATAAGTTCCGGTGCTGATGTTGGTTGCTGCATTGGTTACCTCGTAAGTATTTAAACCGAAATTACTCATTAAAGTCCACTTTGGTTTCGGGTTATACGTACCAAAAATGTTAAAGCCATATGTTTGCGCGGTACCCACGTTGATATAAGAAGTCAAAGTCTTATTTATCAACTGGTTGTTTTCGTCAAGCTCGCGAATTGGCGACAATGAACTTTCAATTACACCGGTTGTACGACGGTAAAACACAGAGGCATTCAGAATCGAACTCTTAATAAAAGTAGAGTATCCAAATTCTATGTTATCACTTAATTCCGGACTTAACTGCGGGTTACCTTGTATAATATTAAACTGGTTACTTTCGTTACGGAAAGGATTCAGATAAGTCTGACTTGGTCTTTGTACACGGCGATTATAGCTCAGCTTAATGGTAGAACCATCCTTTAAACTCTGAGAAAGAATTACACTTGGAAACAAGTTAAAGTAATCATTCTTTTCCGTTGTATTGTTCTGTGTATTGAAATCAATCTGGGTATATTCTGCCCTTACCCCCCCTTTAACTTTAATTTTCTTGGTCAGATCAAAGCTAATTACACCATAGGCTGATGATACATCCTGGCTATAATCAAAATCTTGTTCAGATCCATCTCCGTACTGACTTTTAATGGTACGAAAAATCCCTTTGGCACCTACTTCTAAAGTTGTTTTCTTGTTAAAAGGGTAGGTATAATCTGTTTGAACGGTATATTCGTTGTTCTTACCCGTGTTTTTGCTAAAGGTTTCAAATCCTTGTGGAAAAGCATCTGAAACGAGTGTATTGCTAAATTTAGTTGGTGTACGGCCGGTTGATAACTGACCAGAAACGGTAAACTCTTCACCTTCTTTTTTAGAAGTGCGTCTGTAGTCGACGTTCCAGTCCATGTTGTTAAACGTCATATCCATATCACTGATGTTTTTAGCGGCTAAGCCATTAATCAGGTAATCAGAAGCACCTGGTCCACCATTAGAAAAACGGTTAAATTTAACGTTTGTACTGATGTTGTTGTAGGCATTAAAATCGTAATCCAAACCTAAACTTCCGTTTAATCCGTCGCGTTTCCATTTCGAATAACCATCCTGAGCAACACTGTTTAAAGCACCGCCGCTTACCTGGGTTTCGTTTAATACTACGACCCTCGATTCTTGTGGATAAGCAAAGTTTCCACCCAATGCGGTGTTCACACTTAAGCGCCCGGTTTTGGCTGTTAAGTTAAATGCTCCATTGTTTTGGCGGGTACCTGCCGATGCATTTACACTTCCACTCACGCCTTGTGCATTTGATTTTTTGGTAATGATGTTGATAATCCCACCTGATCCCTCTGCATCGTATTTTGCAGATGGACTGGTAATTACTTCCACACTTTTAATCTGCTCTGCAGGAATCATTTTTAATGCATCAGAAACGCTGCTGGCCATTGTTCCGGATGGTTTTCCGTTAATTAAAACACGTACGGCTCCACCCCTCAGCTGAACGTTTCCGTTAATATCAACAGAAAGCATAGGCACTTTACGCATTACATCTGTAGCGTCTCCTCCGGCATTTGTTGCATCTGCTTCTGCGTTGTAAACCATACGGTCTATCTTATTTTCAATTACTGCTTTTGTTCCTACTACCTGCACATCTGCCAGGGTATTATCGGTAGAAGCGAGCAGTACACTACCCAGGTTATTATCCAGCTTGGAAGGTGTGGTACTTACATTAATGGTTTTGGTTTTATAACCGATAAAACCAACAATCAGCTTGTAATTATCCGGAGCAACATTTTGCAGGGATATCTTTCCTTTATCGTCTGTAACCCCTCCGTTAACTGATTTATTGGTTTTTATATTTACAAGAGACACGGTAGCATAGTCAACCGGTTTTTTAGATAAGGAGTCTAAAATAACAGCTGTAATACGGCCGGTTACGGTTACTTTTTTGGCTCCGCCACCGCCTCCTACATTGCCCATGCCAGGAAACTGCGCATGTGCACCCAGAATTGTTCCTATAAATAATGTTAAAAGTAAAATTCGTTTCATCTTAATAGTTTCTCGTTATGTTTTTTATTTAGTCTACGCAAGTTTCAATTTGTTACATATACCTGAAATACTTTTTCACCGAACAAGTAAAAAAAAGCGGCCAATGGCCGCCCGCAATCGGTAAAAGTAATGCTTAGTTTTGTCTATCTGCTTCTGCAGGTTAAATAAAATAGCTGCAACAGGTGGTCTTTATGTTTTTCTGACACATCCAAAAAAAAATTGTCAGAAAATTAAACCTATACTTTTCTGATTTTAATAATCCGCAGCCAGTGCAGGGTTTTCATAAGGGGGTACGTTGGGTCAAATTCGAACCAACGGCTTGCAAAATTAGGGCTGTTTGGTTTTTTATGATGATTATTCTGAAACAGTTCGCCCATCAGCAGGAAATCCCAAGGAAGAGAGTTTTTGCTATGATCGTCGTTATCGTGGTTTGAGTAGCCGTATTTATGACCGCACCAGTTTACAATGGCACCATGAAGTGGCCCCATTAAAAAATGAATAGGTAAAAGCAGGAACATCCACCAATGATTTGCAAATACCACATAAAAGGCAATGTAAAACAAACCGCACGAAATTCTCCATAACCACGAATCGCCAATACGATCAACAAGCGGCCACTCCGGATAGCTCCCGCGAAATGCCGGCTCTGGTTCTATTTTATAGTGCAGGTAGTTCAGGTACATATTTTTGGTTGCAATCATCATCCCAAATACATCTTTAAAGAAATGTGGCGAATGAGGATCTTTCTCCGTATCGCTGTACGCATGGTGCATACGGTGTAAAATGGCATAGGCCCGCGGATTTAAAAAAGAAGAACCCTGCGAGAACAGCAATAAAAGATAGAAAAACTTCTCCCAGAATGGCTCCATTTTAAACATTTTATGTGAAGCGTAGCGGTGTAAAAAGAAAGTCTGGCTAAATAAAGAGCTGAACCAGTGGCAAAGAAAAAATAGTAAAATAATCATGTGTGTGTTTAAGGGTTGCCCTAAGGCTGTTACCGGTAAAACCGGTTTATTATCTGAATTGTGGTTATACTTTGAGGTTAAAGAAGGGTGTTTTAATACTGGTTACTTGCTAAAAACGAATGGTAAGTTGTTAGAACCTGTACAAACTTGTTAATTGCTGGTATATTTTTAAGGCATTGTAAAGCCTTAATAAAGATGGCTTTTAAGATCTGAATAAAATACAAGTGTACCCGTGTTAACGACTTGAAAAAGTCATTCCCATAAAACACGCGCACACCTGTTAATATCTTTAAGCAGATTTATGCGGAAATAAACATCAAACCTGTTGATTTTAAGAATCAAAGTTATCGGCCAAAATCGTCTTGTACGCGTACAATATCGCTTTCATCAGAAGGATTAGAAGCATCTGTATGTTGCCAGATTTCTGCTACCACACCCCAATCATCTAAACCTATTAAGCGGTGGCGTTCGCCTTGTTGCAGTTTAATCTGATCTTTAGGAAGATACTTTTTCAATTCACCTTCTTCATCCGTTTGGCTTGTTTTAATTCCAACAGTTCCGGTAACAACCTGCCATATTTCGGCACGACGGTGATGATATTGCCAGGAAAGACGTGTATTAGGGGCAACAATTAAAATCTTTGGGCTTAATTTACCACCTATTTTCAGGCTGTTAACATCCAGACCATCAAAATACGTATCGGCAAATTGCTGAGCCTGAGCTTCGTCTATTACAAAAAAACCTCCCCATGGGCGGCTTTCATCACGATTAACAACATTAAAACCTTCAATTTTCAGGCGCTGTGCAATGTTATCAAATATTTGTGTTTTTTCGTTTTGCATATTTTCACAAAAATAAGGCTTAATTTTTTATAAAAAGCTTTTTTAACGATTTTTTTATCATCTGAACTGAACCTAACTTGTTCAAAAATAAAGACCTGCACCAATTCCCTTCCGAAGAAGTTTAAAATTGTGTAATTCACCTATTCTCTATTTCTAAAAAACAACATCTTCGATCAGACAAAAGCAGCCTGCTTCATTTTTTGAAGCTTGTTAAGCAAAAAATAACCAGGCCAAAGAACATTCTATTTCAGAAATTGTTGATAACAAACAGTATATGCAACCATCTATCCCGCTCGCCTAAGTATTTATAAAAACAGATGATACGTATTATTTTAGCAGAAGACCATAACATTGTACGAAACGGAATTAAGATGTTACTGGAATCGCAACGGGATATTTCAGTTGTAGCCGAAGCCAATAACGGAAAAGAGGTATTAAATCTTTTACAATCAGGCATTAAAGCAGATGTGGTAATTACAGATTTGAACATAGCCGATCTGGATACAACCAAACTGATTAAAACGCTCAAAAAAACAAATCCCCGCATTAAAGTTGTTATCCTTTCGGTATTCGACCAGGAAAAATATGTTACGCAAGCTTTTATAGACGGGGCCTGGGGCTATCTGTTAAAAAACATACGTAAAGAGGAAATGCTTTTTGCCTTAAAATACATCTCCCAGGGTGAAAAATATCTTTGCACAGAACTATCGCAAAAATTATTAAACAAGCTGATCCTAAGTGTACATCAGCACCCCACTCATCAAGCATTGCAAATAGATTTTTCTGTACGCGAAATGGAAATTCTCCAACTCATTGCCGAAGGCTTTACCAATAAGGAAATGGCAGAAAAACTGTTCCTGAGTAAACGTACCGTAGAAGGGCATCGTCAGGCAATTATTGATAAAACAGGCTCTAAAAATACCGCCGCACTCATCCGGTTTGCCCTGGTTAACGGTCTTATCCAGGAATAAATAGACCTGCAAATCCACCATTGAA
>JASLGV010000281.1 GCA_030149995.1 Pedobacter sp. | reverse complement strand
AGGTGTGGAGCGTATCTTCCCTGTCAATTCTCCGAACATCGATAAGGTAGAAGTAAACAGTTATGGTAAAGTTCGTAGAGCAAAATTATTCTACTTACGTGCATTAACTGGTAAAGCTGCCCGTATCAAATCTAAAAGAGTATAATTTAAATTATATACATTCAAACCTCCAGGATAAATTATCCCGGAGGTTTTTTTGTTTATACTCCTCCCTCCCGCCGGTATTTAAAAAACAATACTCGTTTTTTAAGTCTTATATAAAACTATATTTCCTGGCTTTGTAAGCAAGCCCGGGAAGCAGTCTTTTTTTGCAACCTGCGCAAGTTTTAAGATGCTTTACGGTTTATCGGTCGTTTGCTTTTACTTTTGTGTGCTGAAAGCGTTGTAAAGTCGTTTTAAAGATGGGTTATTGTCCCCTTATCCCCTTTGGGTACTAAGGTTTAACTTAATTCTTTGTGGCCATAAGATGATGTACCGTAACCTCTTATCCGGCTAAAGGCTTATGGCTATATTCGCATTTTATTCAGTGTATAGGCTGACTTTCTATTTATCTGGTGGCATAAAAAAAAGCCAGATCCATTTAAAAGATCCGGCTTTCTTATATGAGTTGTTTTATCTAATCTACGATAGTTCTGCAAGCGTTGTAATACCGCCCTTTACAACCTGGTCAAGGCTTACATTTACCTTGGTTCCAAGTGGCAGAAAAACATCAACACGCGAGCCGAATTTGATAAATCCGAACTGCTCTGTTTGTACGACCTGATCGCCTTCTTTTACATACCACACAATGCGGCGGGCCAATGCACCGGCAATCTGGCGGAAAAGAATAGATGAACCATTTTTATGTTCTACTACAACCGTAGTCCGTTCGTTTTCTGTAGAAGATTTCGGGTTCCAGGCAGCCAGGTATTTACCTGGGTGATATTTGAAAAACTTTACCACACCCGAAATTGGATTTCGGTTGATGTGAACGTTTACGGGCGACATGAAAATAGATACCTGCAAACGTTTGTCTTTAAAATATTCGTTTTCCTGTGTTTCTTCTATAACCACAACCTTTCCATCGGCCGGGCAGATCACCAGGTTTTCTCCCGAAGAAAAATGACGTGACGGGTTGCGGAAAAACTGTAAAATAATTACAAACAGCGCAAAAGAAAAAATATAGACAGACCAGCGCAGCCAGGTTACGTCGTGGAATTTGTAATCAACAAAGGCGTTGATAACGAAAATAAACAGAACAGATAATGCGATAGACGTGTAGCCTTCTTTATGTATGGTCATGATATCTTTAAATTAAAGGACAAAGGTGCAAAAAATAAATTAATCCCATTAAAAAATTAAGCACCTGTAGCCCTGTAAATGTCGGTCAGGTTTCTGCCAAGGCCATTATAGTCCAATCCGTAGCCAACCACAAATTCGTTTGGTATTTCAAAGCCAACGTATTCCAGTTCCTCTATTTTATGCTTTAAAGCATCGGGTTTAAGCAGGAGGCTGCAAACTTTAACCGATGCAGGTTTCTGTTGTTTAATATTTTCCAGGATGTGGGATAGGGTTAAACCGGTATCTACAATATCTTCTACAATGATAATATCGCGGCCCTCAATGTTTTCGGGCAGGCCAATCAGTTCTTTTACATTTCCGCTGCTTGCGGTTCCCTGGTAAGAGGCAACGCGCATAAAGGTTACTTCGCAGGGAATGTTAATTTCTTTAATCAGATCGGCTAAAAAAAGAAAACTGCCATTCAGCACCCCAATAAACAAAGGGCATGTATGTTCGTAATCTACATTCATTTGAATGCCCATTAAGCGGATGCGTTTGTTAAGTGTATCGTTTTCTAAAAAAATCTCAAATTCCCTGTCTTCTACCTGGATCTTCTGCATGGTTTGTGTGGTTGCCTTAAGGCTGTTATGTTGTTTTGTATGTTTGTTTATAAATATTAATCGTTCTTCTCCTGCTCCCGTTCTCTCTTTTTTTGTTCCCGGCGCTCCTGTCTGAGCTGTTTTTTGGTTTTGACTGTATCGGTTGGTCTGGTTACTTTGCTGCTGGTATCTTTTTTACTGCCACCACCAAACAACCGGTCGAACAGGTTTTTACTTTTATCCTGCATAACAACAGGTGGCGCATCGGTTTCTTCATCAAAAGCAGCGGTATCAACGGCCACTGTATCCGGACTTATGTATTTACGCAGCCCTTCGCGCAGGCGAACATTGTAAAAGCCATAGCCCGAAGTATCTGCCGGCGTAAGGCCCCTCCTGGCCATGATGTTTCCGATAAAATTAAAGTACTTGTACATGTACGGTTTCAGGGTGCCGTCGCCCTCAAATTTGTAGATGGCCGCTTTTGGCTTAGGTACAATATTGGCCAGAAAAAGCCCCTCCCCGATGGTTAAATCGGCCGGTCTTTTACCAAAATAATACCTCGATGCCTCGCCAATGCCGTAAATGTTCTGGCCCAGCTCCATAATGTTAAAATATACTTCAAGCATTCTTTGCTTGCTAATGAGGCGGTTGTTTTCAATAAGCCATACAATTAAGATTTCTTCTGCTTTACGGGCAAGTGTTTTTTGCCTGCTGAGGTATACATTTTTTACGAGCTGCATGCTGATGGTGCTGCCGCCTCTTTTAAATTTTTTCTCTTTATAGTTAACGGCAATTGATTTGCGTATGGATTCTTCAACAAAGCCTTTATGGGTAAAGAAAGAAGGATCTTCGGCCGTTAATACGGCATTTCTAAAGTTTGAAGAAATGGCATCTAAAGTTGTAAAATTCGGATTCGATGGCCCGATGGTGATGTCGCGCATGGGTTTTCCGTACTCGTAAGGCGTATAGACGAAGGTGCTGTTTATTTTCTGTAGATCGGTCTTGCCCCACTTAAGAATTTTAAATCCAACCGGTGTTAGGGTCGAATTAAAACGCACACTGTCTGGAACGGAGCTATCCAGATAAAAATTAAGGTTGTATTTAATTTTACCCTGAACCTTTAATCCGTCGAGCGACTCAAAAAGTCCTTGAGGAAATGCATCCAGTACAGCTTGTGCATCCTGCTCGGCGGCATTTAATTTAAGTTCGTAAATCTTGTGCGGTTTAAGGGTATATTTAAGGTAAGGATGGATGGCTGCATTTTTCAGGTAAGCGGTAGAAGAGCTGTCGAGCGCTACATAGTTCTGGCCCACCAGCACATTGGCGTCAAGCTTTGCACTTTGTACCACAATGTCGTTGCTGGCAATGCGTGCCTGGTTAATGAGCATGTTTTTTACAGACCAGGAGCCGGAAATTTTAAAATCATCACCACTGTAACCGGCGTCTTTCAATTCGGTCTGGAGCGTGTCGAAACTAATTTTTGCATGTAATTTCCGGTTCAGATATGGAAGTTCGAGCTTTTTACCATCGGCATACATGTTAAAGCTTAATTTCTTTTTACCTGGTTTTACCAGTCCGTCGATGTGCCAGGTAGATTCACGGTCATTTACATTGATGGTCGATTTCAAGGTTCCGTCCTGAATGCTGGCATTGGTTACAAAGTTCAGGTGTGCCGTATCATGATCGTTCAGGTTGAAAATCATGTTTCTAACATCCATGTTATCGGGTATTTTGTATAAAACCTGGTTAAGCAGGTTACTGGCAAGCTCAGCAAGATCTACCTTGCCCTTTTTCTCTGTACTGTCTTTTTTCTTTCTTTTGAGCAGGAAATCGATGTTGGTGGTGGAATCTTTAAGCACCACATGTACGTATCCTTCATTTAGTTTAACTTCCGATAGTTTTACATTGCCAAATAAAAGCGGAAATAATTTAACACCCACGCTGAGTTCGTGAATATTGCTCAGGGTATCTCTTTCTTTTGGTACCACAGAAATACCCGTCATTTTTACGGTACTCAGGCCGGTAAATTTTGCCGAGCCTATTTTAACATCCAGATCGTAATTTTTATTGGCTTTCTGGATTGCACCGGCAATCATTTTCTTTAATAAACTTTCCCTTTTGCTATATGCAACAGCCCCCAATGCCACTAAAACCAATATAAATACACCCGAAACCCAGGCGCCTATTTTTAAATATTTTTTGGGGATGTTAATTTTTGGTATCTGCATAATGGCATTAAAAATGGTTAAATGCTTAAACGTAACGCTTAAATGTTTATTTCGTGTTAAAATTACAGTTAAAAAGGCTAAATAAAAGTATTTATGACTGTGTTTTGTTAATTTTGAATTTAAATCAATACAATGCAAATTAGCCCACAACAAGTTTTAGATGCCCTGAAGAATGTAGAGGATCCGGATCTTAAAAAAGACCTGGTAACCTTAAACATGATTAAGGATTTACAGATTACCGGTTTAGATGTTTCTTTTACACTTGAGCTCACTACGCCGGCTTGTCCGATGAAAGACATGCTCAAAAATGCCTGCCTCAACGCCATTAAACATTTTGTTTCGGATCAGGCAGTTGTTTCTATAAATGTTACATCAAGGGTTACCCAGTCTGTTGCTTCTAATTCATTGGATAACATCAAAAACATCATACTTGTTTCATCCGGAAAAGGCGGCGTGGGCAAATCAACCGTTGCCAGTAACCTGGCGGTGGTGTTGGCGCGCGATGGCGCTAAAGTGGGGTTAATAGATGCCGATATTTACGGCCCTTCTGTACCAACCATGTTTGATCTGGTTGATGCAAAACCTTCGGCTGAAGAAACGGCCGATGGGAAAACGAAAATCCTTCCGATAGAAAAATATGGAATTAAGCTGCTTTCTTTGGGTTTCTTTGCCGATCCGGGGCAACCGGTTCCATGGCGGGGGCCAATGGCTTCGAATGCCATTAAGCAGCTTTTTAACGATGCAAAATGGGGTGAGCTGGATTATCTGATCGTAGATTTACCGCCCGGAACCGGCGATATTCACATTACCATTACGCAAAGTTTCCCGATTGCAGGTGCTGTAGTGGTAACGACCCCACAGCAGGTTGCCTTAGCCGATACACACAAAGGTTTGGCCATGTTCAGAATGCCGGGCATTAACATTCCGGTGCTCGGTGTGATCGAAAATATGTCGTACTTTACACCAGCGGAGCTGCCGGATAATAAATATTATATTTTTGGCAACGGTGGCGGCAGAAAGCTTGCTGCTGATTTTGATGTGCCTTTTCTGGGCGAAATTCCAATTATACAAAGCATTGCAGAGGCAGGCGATCAGGGTAAACCGGTGGCTTTAAATCAGCAGCCTTTACTGGAAGAAATATTTGGAGATATTGCAAGTAAAATAGCCCAGCAGGTATCGATCAGCAATGCACAAGCCATAAATTCCTAAAAAATTACTATTTTTATACCTTAAAAAAACAAATAATGAGTTTAACAGAGCAGGTAGAACAGGCATTAGAAACCATAAGACCATATCTGATTGCAGATGGAGGGAATGTTTCTGTTGAAGAGATCACAACTGATAAAGTAGTGAAATTAAAGCTTTTAGGTAATTGCGGGTCTTGCCCGATGAGTTTCATGACAATGAAGTCTGGAATTGAACAGGCCATCATGAAGGCAGTACCGGAAATCACTTCTGTTGTTGCAATTAACATGGCCGAACAGCCAGAGTAGCTTTAACAATATTTAACGAACAGGGTTTAAGTATTAAAACTACATTTGTATTAATGAGATACTGTTTTGCCTTACTTTTATTTTTATTTTCGATCTCGGCTTTTTCCCAGCAAAAGCCTGAACGGGAAACTCTTGTTCAATTTTCAGGAATTATAACCGATATTGACAGCACCAATGTCATTCCATATGTAACCATCACAAACCTGTCTGTTAAAAACCAACGGGTGGCTGCAGATTACAGGGGCTACTTTACCTTTATTGTACATCCGGGCGATACCATTTTGTTTACAGCCATTGGATATAAAAAATTCTCGACAGTTATTCCGCATAATGAACCGGATAATAAATACACCATCATGGTGAAATTAAAGGCTGAAGTGATCAACCTGCCATCGGTACGGGTTTTTCCATGGGCCACTGCAGAAGAATTTACCCGCGAATTTCTCTCGATGAAACTGGCAGATGATGATATGGCCATTGCCAAGAAAAACCTCTCCCGGTCATCTATTAACGGACTGATACAAACTTTACCACGGGATGGACAGGAAATTAGCAGTCAGAACTACCGATATAATTTTGACCGCATGATCAATAAAAATATGGTGCAAACCAA
>JASLGV010000277.1 GCA_030149995.1 Pedobacter sp. | reverse complement strand
CAATTATAAATAGAGTGCCTAAATTGTGGGGTTCTTTAACACTTTTTTACACAAAAAGGCCGATATCGAACGGATACCGGCCTTTTTGCATAGTCTTTGTTTACAATTGACTTATTTATATTCAATTACAAATTCGTTTAATGGCGTACGAACCTTTTTAAGGTTTACAAGCCAGTCTCCGGCTTCGTCGCGGTTGCCTAAAGGAAGCAGCGTTACACTGCGTAAGCCTTTTTTGTCAAGTCCTAAAAGTGCATCAAGTGCCGGACCATCAAAACCTTCCATTGGGGTTGCATCTACTTTTAGCAAAGCAGCTTCTGCAATGGCAACACCAAAACCAATGTAAGCCTGACGTGCCGCATGGTTAAAGTTTTCTTCAGCTGTTCTTGCCGTAAGCGTAGACAGTAAATGGGTTCTGTAAGCATCTGTTGCAGAATCCGGTAAGCCACGTTCGGCATTTGCACGTTTAAAAACGCCGTTAACATACTCTTCTGTATAGTTATCGTGCGCAGCAAAAATTAATAAATGAGATGAATCGTTAATCTGAGGCTGATTAAATGCAATCGGCGTAATTTTTTCTTTCAGTTCTTTATTGGTTACCACAATAACTTTAAAAGGCTGTAAGCCCGATGAAGTAGGGGCCAATAAAGCGGCTTGAATAATCTGGTCTACTTTTTCCTGTTCCACAGGCTGACCATTCATTTTTTTTACGGCATAACGCCAGTTAAGTGCTTCTATTAAACTCATGTCTGTATTTTTCTAATTTGATGATCAAATATCTATAAAATGTTTAAAGGCCATGTTGATGTATGGTAAGAAAATATAGCCTGAAAAAGAGTATTAAAATTTAAATCGTATATCACTCCTAACCGGAAAATGATCCGATAACTGCGCTTTTGTAATGTGGTAATTTAATATTTCAATGTTCTTGCTGGTGGAGATGTAATCGATCTGAAAATTAGGGAATTTGCCGTTGTAAGTTTTACCCCAGCCGCTTCCCTTTTCTATAAAAGCATTGTTCAGTCCCTTTGTTATTTGGGTAACCGCATAAGAAGCCGGTGTATCATTAAAATCGCCGGCAATCAGGAAAGGAGAAGTACAGGTAGCCATTTCCTTTTTCATGATATCTACCTGGCCGCTGCGTTTTAAAAAGGCACCCCTGAGCATTTTCAAAATCCGTTTTGGTGGCTGAAGTTCTGTATTCATCTCCTTCACTTTATCCAGGTAATCGTAATCTTGTATTTCACATGAAATGGATTGAAGATGTACATTGTAGATCCGCAGTAATTTATCCTGAATCTCAAGATCGGCATAGATGCTCATGTTCCCGTTAACACTCGAATCGAAAGTAATTTTTCCTGTATTTTTTATCGGATATTTAGAGAAGATAGCCAGTCCCGACGCTTCGTAGTTATTTTTGCTGGTGGGAACAAAATAATAATATTTGGTATTTAACAAGGCTTTTAGGCTGTCTACAGTATCAAAAGCACCTTTGTATCGTGTGTAAAATTCCTGGAAACAGATAATATCCGGATTTTGATCTTTTACAACCTGCAGCATTTTTTCTTTAATGGAGGGGGTATTGTTTTCGCCATAAAGTTTAAAGCTGTGTACATTGTAGGTCATCATGCGGATGGCTTTTGCATCTTTTAACTGATTACCTTCATCGCCGTTAAAAGCCCAGGTTGCCTTTAAGGCTTTGTAGCCAACCGCAATGGCGGCAATGGTAAGAAGAGACATGAGCCACTTTTTACGTAAAATCCAGCAGGCAAGAAACAAGAGGTTACTCAATAATAAATAAGGATACGCAAGACCGAGAAATGCAATAATAATATGCTTCCTCGGATCGGTATAACCGGCCACCGCACTCAGTACCAGGCCAGTTATCAGAAATAAGGCTACAGGTAATAATAATTTATCTAAGAAGTTAAATCTTCTTTTAGCCATTCATTAATTTTTGCTTGCCTTAAATAGTTTTTCTTTTTCTGCTGCGGTAAGTTTATCATAACCGGATTTGGATATTTTATCCAGAATCTGATCTATCTCATGCTGGGAAACACCAGTAAACGGAGCCTTTTTTACAGGCGCATCATTTCTTACAACTTTGAGCTTGGGCTTACGCTCAAAAATTTTGCTCCAGTCTCTTCCTTTTTGTAAATTCTTAATGGCCGCGAAACCAATTATGGCACCACCTATATGAGCAATACTACCCCCTGCGTTTAAAGAAGTTATACCCAGAACATCCAAAACAAAATATACCAGTGCCAGGTATTTGATCTTAACCGGGCCGATAAACATCAGCATAATGGTATAGTTGGGTACTAATGTGGCTGCGGCAACAATAATCGCCATTACGGCAGCGGATGAACCGATCAGGGTTGCCCCCGATAAACTATTTTGAAAAACCGGAAAAACATTTAAGGCCAGCAGATATAAAAAAGCACCTCCAAAGCCGCCAGCCAGGTAAATAAAATGGAATTGCCTGGCCTTTAAAAAATTCATAAAAATATTGCCAAACCAGAATAAACCCAGCATGTTAAAGGCGAGGTGTAAAAGGCCGTCATGTAAAAACATATAGGTAAAGGCTGTGTAGAACCTGCCCGGAAAGGCTGATAGAGCAGCAGGTAACCCCAGGTAATCTCTTACAAACAGCGACACATTAAAAGTATTACCGCCCAGAAATGCAACAACCGCCACCAGCGATACCACCAGGAATATAATGGTGTTAATGCCAATGTAAAAAAATAAGGGGTTGCCCGATTTAAATATTTTATATCTTAAATCTTTAAAAACATTATTATTCATAGTAAGTATAGAATGTAGTGTTCTTATCTTTCCATAGTTTAACCAGTATATAACCAATCAAGGCGCCGCCCAGGTGTGCATAGTGCGCAATAGAATCGCCCTGAATTTGTGCAACCCCCAATGATAATTCAATCAGGATGTAAACCGGAATGATGTATTTTGCTTTAACCGGCACAGGAATAAACATAATCATTAATTCTGCATTTGGATAAAGCATGCCGAAGGCAACGAGCAAACCAAAAATAGCACCCGAAGCGCCTACCATGCCACCAAAGTAGATGGAAGCCAGAGTAGCTGATTGTGTTTTATCAAATATATTGGGATTGTACTGGCCCTGAAAAAGCAATTCTAAAGGTATTTGACCTTGATTGGTAATGTGACCGGTAATCTGATACACTTCAAATGCCTGTACAGCCCATTGTAAAAATAAAGCACCGAGGCCTGTAATCAGGTAAAAAATAATAAACTTTTTAGAGCCCCATCTTGATTCCAGTAAGCTGCCAAATGAATACAGGGCAAACATATTGAAAAAAATATGCGCAATTCCGCCATGCATAAACATGTAGGAGATGGGTTGCCAGATTCTGAATTTTGGCGAATCGAAATAATAGGCGCCCAGCAGATCGTTCAGGTAAATACCTTTTTGCTCCATCAGCCAGGTGGCAATAAAAAATAAAATGTTGATGATGAGCAGGTTTTTAACTACTGGCGGTATATAGATGTTGTTCATTTATTTTTTGCTGTATATCTTGTTGTTTCGTAATAAAAATATCTACTCATCAACAATTAAGTTATTTATCAAATTTTTTATCCAGTTCTGCAAGCGTAATGGTTTGTATAACCGGCTTACCGGAAACACTAAAGTTAGGTGTTTTGCAGGCGAAAAGTTCGTCTATTAAGGTGTTCATTTCTTCCTGCCCCAGTGTGGTTCCTGCTTTAATGGCACTGTTTTTTGCTAAACTTCTGGCCAGGCTATCCCGTTTATTCAGTTTTAACTCCTGCTGGGTGTTTTTAAAACCTTCAATCAGTTGCTCAAACAGCTGTACCTCATTAATGTTGCTGCTCCACAAATCAACCGGGATTCCTTCTACCACGAGCGTATTTTTTCCAAACTCACGGATATCAAATCCCAGGCTTTTTATATCGTCTAACAAACTTTTTGCCAATTCAAAATCATTTGCGTTCAGGGTAATGGTTTGCGGAAATAAACTTTGCTGCGAAGCCCCTTTTCTATCATCGAGATGAACCAGGAAACGTTCGTATAAAATCCTTTCGTGTGCCATTTGCTGGTCGATAAACATTAAGCCAGATTTAATCT
>JASLGV010000518.1 GCA_030149995.1 Pedobacter sp. | reverse complement strand
GGCCCTTTTTACTTGCTGTAATTTGAGTATCCGTTTATGTACACTTCCATGTATACAATTACCTCATTTTTCTCATCCACACAAAAGCACACAGCCGAATTTACGGATGCCTGCAAACGTTCCTTAAAAAACAAATATGGCATCATGCCATAAAGGTTACCCGTTATACACAGTGCTCAGTACCTATCTTGTGGACTAAGTTTTATTTTTTCAGACATCTTCCTTGTGCTTAAAAAAGTCGGCTATAAATAGTATCATAATCGTAGCAATGCCAACTATGCCATAAAATATGTTTTCCAGTATCCTCATCACAGTATAGAACAGTTTAAGCCCCCATTGGTTTAATCCAGATCGGCTGGTAAGCGAGAATTTAACACTTGTTAAAAAAGGGCAGATATAAAAACCCTGTCTGTAAACGATTTAGTTCTATACGCCTTAACAATGTAACTCCGATGTTACAAAAATCCGGTACCATTATGTCCGTTTCAGCTTTCATTACCACCTTTAATCTTTCTTAATTTATTATCGGTACACCCCATGCCCCATTCTTTAAATTCTATTAAAAAAAAGGCTGATTTCCAGGGTTTTCATTGCTAAAAAAGACAAAAATTCAGTATAAAACACTAAACAACAGACAATTAGTCAACTGATTATATTTTAATCCGACAAAATTTCCGAATTCAGAAATCAAATTCAGCTGGCATTTGTTTTGACATAAAATGACATATGAACTTCAACAATTTTACGATAAAAGCCCAGGAAGCAATTCAACAGGCTTCCGAAATAGCCCAGGGCAACCAGCAACAGGCTATTGAAACAGCACATCTTTTAAAAGGATTGCTTACTGTTGATGAAAACGTCGTTTCTTATGTTTTAAAGAAGCTGAATGTTAATATAAACGTACTGAACCAGCACCTCGATGCAGAAATTGCACGCTTCCCGAAAGTGAGTGGCAGCAATGTATATTTATCTGCCAATACCAATAATGTTTTACAAAAAGCACAATCTTTCTTAAAAGAATTTAAAGACGAATTTGTTTCTGTAGAGCATCTTTTATTGGGTATTCTGGCCGTTAACGACAGCACTTCCAAATTATTGAAAGAGCAGGGCGTAAACGAAAAAGACCTTAAAACCGCTATTGTTTCCCTCCGGGGCGATAACCGCGTAACCGATCAGAATGCCGAAGCTTCTTACCAGGCACTGAGTAAATATGCCCGTAACTTAAACGAATATGCCGAAAGCGGAAAATTAGACCCGGTAATTGGCCGCGATGAAGAAATTCGCCGCGTTATTCAGATCCTATCCCGCAGAACCAAAAACAACCCGATCTTAATTGGTGAGCCAGGCGTAGGTAAAACGGCCATTGCAGAAGGGATTGCCTTTAGAATCATCAAAGGCGATGTACCCGAAAATTTAAAAAGTAAGGTGGTTTACTCCCTGGATATGGGCGCCCTGATTGCCGGCGCCAAATACAAGGGCGAGTTTGAAGAGCGTTTAAAAGCCGTCGTAAAAGAAGTTACGCAAAGCGATGGCGAAATTATTCTTTTCATTGATGAGATCCATACCCTGGTGGGGGCCGGCGGTGGCGAAGGCGCCATGGATGCCGCAAACATCCTCAAACCGGCTTTGGCACGTGGCGAACTTAGAGCCATTGGAGCAACAACCCTGGATGAATACCAGAAATACCTGGAAAAAGACAAAGCCCTCGAACGTCGTTTTCAAAAAGTAATGGTAGAAGAACCCGATACACAAGATGCGATTTCCATTTTACGCGGACTTAAAGAACGGTATGAAACGCACCACAAAGTGCGCATTAAAGACGAAGCCATTATTGCAGCCGTAGAAATGAGTCAGCGGTATATTGCCGACCGTTTTCTACCCGATAAAGCAATCGATTTAATGGACGAGGCCGCTTCCAAATTACGTTTGGAAATGGACAGCGTACCAGAAAATGTAGATGCACTCGACCGCGAAATTATGCGCCTGGAAATTGAACGGGAGGCCATTAAACGCGAAAAAGACGATAAAAAAGTACAGGAGCTCTCGCAGGAGATTGCCAACTTAACAGCCGAAAGAGACGATCTGAAAGCCAAATGGCAAGGAGAAAAAGATCTGGTAGACCACATCAACAACCTGATTGAGCAAATCGAACAATATAAACTGGAAGCCGATCAGGCAGAACGTGCAGGCGATTATGGTAAAGTAGCCGAAATTCGCTACGGCAAAATTAAAGAAGCACAAGACAGTGTAGAAAAGCTAAAATCAGACCTGGAACAACAGCAAAGCGACAGCCGTATGCTGAAAGAAGAAGTAACGGCCGATGATATTGCTGGTGTGGTGGGCCGCTGGACAGGCATTCCGGTTACCAAACTCATTGCCAGCGAACGCGAAAAACTGCTGAACCTGGAAGCAGAACTGCACGAACGTGTTGCCGGACAAGATGAAGCCATAGAAGCCATTTCAGATGCCATCAGGCGTTCCCGTGCCGGTTTACAGGATAAACGCAAGCCAATTGGTTCCTTTATCTTTTTAGGTACTACCGGTGTGGGTAAAACAGAGCTGGCAAAAGCGCTGGCAGAATTCCTGTTTAATGATGAAAATGCATTGACCAGGATTGACATGAGCGAGTACCAGGAGCGTCATGCCGTATCGCGTTTAATCGGTGCCCCTCCGGGATACGTGGGCTACGATGAAGGCGGACAGTTAACAGAAGCCGTAAGACGCAAACCTTATTCGGTGGTGCTGCTGGATGAGATTGAGAAAGCACATCCCGATGTATTCAATATATTGTTGCAGGTTTTAGACGATGGCAGGCTTACAGACAACAAAGGCCGCACGGTTAACTTCAAAAACACCATCATCATTATGACATCCAACATCGGCGCGCACTTAATTCAGGATAATTTTAAGAATTTAAGCGACGAAAACCGCGATGAAGTGATTGCCAAAACCAAAAACGAATTGTTCGAAGTGCTTAAACAAACCATCCGTCCGGAGTTTTTAAACCGCATAGACGAGTTAATTATGTTTACACCTTTAAACCGCAGCGAAATCAGGAATATTGTTAACCTGCAGTTTAAACATGTACAGCAAACACTTGCCGAAATGGGTATCCAGATCGAGGCCAGCGACGAAGCACTTGACTGGCTGGCACAGCTGGGTTACGATCCGCAGTTTGGCGCAAGACCCTTAAAAAGGGTTATCCAGAAGAAAATTCTGAACGAATTATCCAAAGAAATCCTGGCTGGTAAAGTTGATAAAGACAGCAAAATTAAACTCGATATGTTTAACCAGCAGTTTGTATTCATTAACCAGACCAATAGTTAAGACCAGATAAACGGGTTTAAACTTCTTTAAACATCATTTTTTAATCCCCATATAAATGCCTGTCTGCTTAACCAGACGGGCATTTATTTTTTATGCTGTCGCATAATTATTACCCCCTCATGTTTATTAAAAAGATACTTCTTAATAATTTCGGGGCAGAAATCATTACAATCAAACATTATGAGTAAAGCAGCAAAAATACCCAGAAGAGTGGTTACGGGAATAAAAGACGGTAAATCCATTATAACCGAAGACGGACTGGTAAGCAATGTTTCTGAACATATTCCCGGCCTGGTTATATCAGATATCTGGTCTACCAACAGCATGCCCGTTCATTTAAACGAAACCCATGTAATAGAAAACAGCCTGGTTCCCCAAACTCCTAAAAACGGCACCTATTTCAGATATGTAAACATACCGCCCGATGCTGCATTGGGCATTCCGCCTATTGAAAAGGGTACCCTGCATCCGCTCATGCACCAAACAGATACACTGGATTACATTATTATTTTATCGGGAGAGATATACCTCATTTTAGAAGAAGAAGAGACTTTATTAAAGGCTGGCGATATTGTGGTACAGCGCGGTACCAACCATGCCTGGAGCAACCGCTCTGACCAGGACTGCATACAGCTGGCTATTTTAGTAGATGCTTCTGTAAAATAATACCACAAATTTTAACGTAGTAAGCCTGCCCTTAGCCGGTAAAGCCTGTACCAGATCCACATCTGTTACAGGCTTCTTTATTTCTGTACCCCCGACCATTTCTTTATTGGTATACATGCAAACTTTTTTTTGCTTTAGGGGTTTAACAGAAATGGAAAGAAAGATAAAATTTGCAGGTCTTTGCGGCAGTTTACGCAAAGGCTCTTACAATGCCATGTTGTTAAATGTTGTAGCCGGCCTATTGCCAGAAGGTACCGAAATGAAAATTCTTTCCTTTAAAGATTTACCTGTTTACAATGCCGACCACGATTTACCCCTTGCCACCGGGCGCCCCGAAGAGGTAAACGCCTTCAGATCTGACCTGGCAGCAGCAGATGCCTTAATTATTGTATCGCCCGAATATAATTATTCCATTCCGGGTGGCTTAAAAAATGCCATCGATTGGGCCAGCCGCGGCCAGGACTCCCCGCTTTTACATAAACCCGTTGCACTTATGGGGGCCACACAAGGCCAGTGGGGAACTGTGCGCATGCAAACGGCCTTCTTACCTGTATTTACATTTTTAAATATGAACCCTGTATTGCAACCAGAAATACTCCTGGCACAGGCACAAAATAAATTTGATGAACAAGGCAATTTATCAGACGCCCGGACCACCGAACGCATCAAACAAAAACTGGCACGCCTGACAGCCGCCTGCCAAATTTAATATATACCCACCTCAAAGTCTGCCAAAATAGACGGTTTTCGACCTGACATTATTACAAAAAAAGTCAGCTTGTCAAGCTGGCAATTCCTGCCTTTTTTCCAATGTAACGTTTTTGTGTCATGCGAAAATAATATTAAGTTAACACTAATTTTTTATTGCATTAACAATTAAGCAGTTAAGCAAAAAGTGTTTTTTAGATGGCATTACGAATGTTTTTTGGCACAAGTGTTGACTTTTGACCGCATATAGTCAGAAATTAAAAAAGTAAAATTGACTATAGTATTAACAAAATAAATTCATAACAAAATGAAAAAATTATTATTATCATTGGTAGCCGTTGCAGGTTTAGTTTATGGTGCAAACGCACAAACTGAAAAAGGAAAATTCATCTTAGGCGGTAGTGTTGGTTTCAATTCAACTAAAGTTAAAACAGCTGATAAATCTGATGTAAGCTTCAACGTTATTCCAAGTGTAGGTTATTTCGTAGGTAATAACTTCGCAATTGGTACTGGTGTTGGTTACACATACAACAAAGAAGTAAGCGCTGGAACATTAAACCAAGCTTTCGTTGTATCTCCTAACGCACGTTACTATGTAGGTTTATCTGACCAATTCAAATTCTTCGGTCAATTATCAGTTCCTATGGCTTTCGGTAACAACAAAGTTGTTGCTCCTAACGGCGATACAGGTGCTAAAGTTGCTACTACTACTTCTATCGGTGTAAACGTTGCTCCAGGTTTTGCTTTCTTCCCTACTAAGAGAATTGGTATCGAAGTTTCAGTTAACGGTTTAGGTTATGAGAACCTTTCAGTTAAAAACGAAGCAACTGGAAACAAAGTTAAAACAAACTCATTCGGTTTAGAAGCAAACACTTTCGCTCCTAAATTAGGTGTAAACTTCCACTTTTAGTAAATTTTTACTATCGCAAAAAAGCGCCTTCCCAATATTGGGAAGGCGCTTTTTGTTTATATAAGCTTTTTATTCTTTATAGCGCAAATGCCCGCTTACCAAACGCTGAAAATAGAACCGGCCACCTTGCAGCGCTTTGCCCCACCTGCAAATACCTCCATACAGAAGCAACAGCAACATTCAGATACATTTCTTTAAGAAAACCTGATCTTACCCGTTAAAGGGCAAGCTAAGTAAACAGGATGCATTAAAAAACGCCCTGAGCTCCTGCTTACAAAAGCAACAACTCAGGGCGTTCAAAAACGGTTTTACAACCGGATATTTAATTGTTTAAAGGGTTATTTACCGTTCTTTTCCACATCCCGGTTCATTTCTACCATATCTACCTGATTATCGCCGCTAAAATCGCCAATCAGGTATTTGTTAAAATGATCGGCCAGTTTCCAGAATCCGTATTCTGTTAAATCGCCAAAAGCATGGCGCTGACCAGGCATCAGCAACATATCGAAACGTTTACCCGCTTTCATCAGGGCATTGGCAACCCTGATGGTGTTGGCCGGGTGTACGTTATTATCCACATCGCCATGCATCAGCAATAAATGGCCTTTCAGGTTTTTAGCCAGATCCGGGTTTTTATCAATGCTGTATTTAAAAGTTGTATCCCCTTTTAAAGAGATAATCTCTTTAACACCATGGTGTTTTTCACTCCACCAGCGGTTATAAATGCTGTTATCGTGGTTACCGGCATTGGAAACAGCTGCTTTAAAGAAGTCGGGATATACCAGCATGGCCGCCGTAGACATAAAACCGCCGCCAGAGTGTCCGGTAATACCTACTTTCTGATCGTCTATGTAAGCATATCTGGCTGCCAGCTGTTCTACAGCTGCTTTTTTATCTGCCAATCCATAATCGCGCAGGTTGCCATAACCATACGTATGGTACCATTTAGAACGTGCCGGGTTACCGCCACGGTTCCCCACCGTAATTACAATGTATCCAAACTGTGCCAAACGATCGGTACGGTCCATGCTCTTACCAAAAGTTTTGTTTACCGCCTCGGTTTGTGGTCCGGGATATACGTATTCAATAATCGGGTACTTTTTATTCGGATCGAAATCAAATGGTTTGTACATCACCCCATATAAATCGGTAATGCCATCATCAGCCTTTACGGTAAATGGTTCGGGGAATTTATAACCCGCCGCCATTAACAGCGATAAATCGGTTGTTTCAAGCTCCATCAGCTTTAAGCCATTTTTATTATATAAAGTAGCCTTAGGTGCCGTATTTACACGCGAATAATTATCAACAAAATAAGTATTGCTGTCGTCCATGCTTACCGCATGGTCAAAATTTCCGGCATTTAACAGCTTAAGATTAGAGCCGTCAAAATTAATGCTGTACAAATGCAGGTAATAAGGATCTTCGTTTGCCTCGCGGCCATTGGCCGTAAAATACAGTACACGGTTTTTCTCGTCTATGTTAACAATGCTCTCACAATGGAAAGCACCTTTGGTAATCTGGTTTTTCAGTTTACCATTT
>JASLGV010000255.1 GCA_030149995.1 Pedobacter sp. | reverse complement strand
CACTGAAATACCCGCAGTTAATTTTGGGTATGATTGCCATTTTTGTATATGTTGGTGTTGAGGTATCTACAGCAAGTAATTTACCTGCTTATATGGAAAAGGAACTTGGTTTTGAAATTAAACACATCGCACCATATGTTTCTCTGTACTGGGCAAGTATGATGATTGGCAGATGGACGGGTGCTGTTGAGGCTTTTACCGATAACGTTTCAACGCAGAAAATATTAAGATTTATTGCACCGTATCTGGCATTTGGTGTTTTCCTTGGGGTTAATGCTTTGGGTGGTCATGATCTGGCTCCTTTCTATGTATATGCCGCCATTATTCTGGTATTAATTGTTGCCGATATGGCCAGTAAAGGAAATCCTGCCAGAATGTTATTGATATTCTCTTTTATTGGAATAACGGCATTACTGATCGGAATGTTTACAACCGGAATGGTTAGTGTCTATGCAATTACAAGTGTTGGTTTATTCTGCAGTACCTTATGGCCATGTATTTTTACCCTGGCAGTTAGCGGATTGGGTAAACATACCAGTCAGGGCAGTAGCTTCCTGATTATGATGATTATGGGAGGTGGTATCATCAGCTGGTTACAGGGTGTTGTTTCAGAAACAACCGGTATTCAGTACAGCTATCTGGTTGGTGTACTTTGCTTTGCCTACCTTGCGTTCTATGCATGGAGAGTAACCACAATCCTTAAATCGCAGGGAATTTCTTTTGATAAGAAAATTTCTGGCGGACATTAATATTTAATAAACTAATTTTGCAGCCACAGAAATCTTTTTCTGTGGCTTTTTTGATTTTATAGATGAGAGATAAACCAAGTTTCGACCGTATTTTTATGAATCTTGCCGTTGACCTGGCAGAACGCTCGCATTGCGTAAGGGCACAGGTTGGTGCTGTATTAACAAAAGATACCCGTATTATTTCCATCGGTTATAATGGCCCGCCTGCAGGTACACACAATTGCGATGAGGAATTCGGAGAAACTGGCTGTCCGCGCGATAGTAAGGGCAGTTGCTCACTTGCCCTGCATGCCGAAGAAAATGCCATCTTATATGCCTCTAAAAACGGTTCTAAGATTGAAGGTTGTACCTTGTACACCACACTTTCGCCATGTATTGCTTGTGCAAGACTGATCCTGTCTTCAGGTATTAAGCTGGTGTACTACTCTAAATCATATGCCGCATACAAAGGATTACCCAATGATGAAGGGGTGGAGTTCTTAAGAAAATTTGGGGTTGAGGTAAAACTGATGCCTTCAGAATAGACGATTATTCTGGTTAAAGCGGCCTGATTTCGAATGTTTTTTGATGCTGTAAATGATTTGTGCCGGCCATAAGCAGGTGGATTGGATTTGACGCATTTTACTTCATTTAAGTGTTTGCTTACTCCCTTTATTATAACTACCTTTGCCCATGCTACAAAAAATTATTATCCTCGATTTTGGTTCGCAATACACACAACTTATTGCCCGCAGGGTTCGCGAATTAAATGTTTACTGTGAAATTTATCCATATAACAACATTCCCGAAATATCGGGCGATGTAAAAGGTATTATCTTTTCAGGTAGTCCTTTCTCTGTTCGTCAGGAAGATGCACCGCAAATTGATTTGGCGCAGTTCCATTTGAAATATCCTGTTTTAGCCGTTTGTTATGGTGCTCAGTATATTGCGCAGCAATTGGGAGGAAATGTTCAGGCTTCTACCATCCGCGAATACGGACGTGCAAACCTGAATTTTGTAAACGGGGAGAATAAACTTTTTAAAGGCATTTCAACGAACTCTCAGGTATGGATGAGCCATGGCGATACCATTACCGAAGTTCCGGCTAATTTCGAAATTATTGCCAGTACCGACCATGTAAAAGTGGCCGCTTACCAGATTAAAGATACAGCTACTTACGCCATTCAGTTCCACCCGGAAGTTACACACAGTACGGATGGTAAAGCATTACTGGAGAACTTTTTAGTTGATATTTGTGGTTGTTCACAAGACTGGACATCAGAAGCTTTTGTAGAAAGTACCATTGCTTCTTTAAAAGCCGAGCTGGGTAACGATAAAGTGGTACTCGCCCTTTCGGGTGGGGTAGACAGCAGCGTTGCTGCGGTTCTGTTGCACAAAGCCATTGGTCAGAACCTGCATTGTATTTTTGTAGACAATGGTTTACTAAGAAAGAACGAATACGAAAGCGTTTTAGAACAATATAAAAACTTCGGCCTCAATATAAAAGGGGTAGATGCAAAAGATCGTTTCCTGGGTGAATTGGCAGGTGTAGAAGATCCGGAGCAGAAACGTAAAATTATTGGCCGCGTTTTTATCGAGGTTTTTGATGATGAGGCACATCAGATCCAGGATGTAAAATGGCTGGCACAAGGCACCATTTATCCTGATGTAATCGAATCGGTATCGGTAAAAGGTCCTTCAGCAACGATTAAATCGCACCATAACGTGGGTGGCTTACCCGATTTTATGAAATTAAAAGTGGTAGAACCTCTAAAAACCTTATTTAAAGACGAGGTTAGGAGAGTAGGCCGTTCTTTGGATCTGGAGCACTTTATTTTAGGTCGCCATCCTTTCCCTGGACCAGGTTTAGGTATCCGCATTATTGGTGAAGTAACTGCTGAAAAAGTAGCGATTTTGCAGGATGCTGATGCC
>JASLGV010000228.1 GCA_030149995.1 Pedobacter sp. | reverse complement strand
GGAATATCCGGTATAAGTTATGTACCTGAACGTAGTTTTTTTCAAAACTGGCATTACAGATTAAGCAATTGTCGGCATGTGTTTGTACGTGACTTACGTGTTTACAATTAACTTCTTTTACGGGAGGTGGGATCTGCTGATGTTGGTGCAGAATATTCCAGGGTGTTAAAGCAATAGCAAAAACCAGCAGCAACACGGCCGATAAATATTGTTTAATATTTTGTTTTTGCTTTTTCAACTCGGCAAAAGTAGTAATTAATGTTCAATTATATATATTTGAAAGGTAACATTGCTTTTATAGTATATATGACTACACCTCTAACCAATGGTTTAAACTTAAACCAGAAACAAACCCCAACCGGAACCACCCTCAACTGTAAAGGCTGGATACAGGAAGCGGCTTTAAGAATGCTGCTCAACAATTTAGACCCCGATGTGGCCGAGCGCCCCGAAGAGCTGATCGTTTATGGCGGCCGCGGCAAAGCAGCCAGAAACAAAGAATCGTTAAGCCTGATTATAAAAGCACTTAAAGCACTGGAAAACGACGAAACCCTGCTCATTCAATCGGGCAAGCCCGTAGCGGTTTTACCAACGCATCCGGATGCACCGCGTGTATTGATATCCAATTCTCAGCTGGTACCTAAATGGGCTACCCAGCAGCATTTCGATGAACTGGAAGACAAGGGCCTGATTATGTATGGACAGATGACGGCGGGCTCCTGGATTTATATCGGCTCGCAGGGAATTGTTCAGGGAACCTACGAAACCTATTCGGCCCTGGCCAAAAAACATTTTAACGGCAGCCTGAAAGGCAAGCTGAACGTAACCGCCGGACTGGGTGGCATGGGTGGTGCACAACCCCTGGCCATTACCATGAACGAGGGCGTTTGCCTGGCAGCCGATGTGGAAGAATGGCGCATACAAAAAAGACTCGAAACCCGCTACATAGACGAAATTATCTTCGATATTGACGAAGCCATTGATAAAGCACTCCAATACAAAGAGCAGGAAAAAGCCATTTCCATTGGCGTGGTTTGTAATGCTGTAGAACTGTTGCAAAGATTAATCGACCGCAACATTACACCCGATACCCTTACCGATCAGACCTCGGCACACGATCCTTTAATTGGCTATTTCCCCGAAGGCTTAACCGTTGAAGCCGCAGCCGGATTACGCAAAAATAATCCCGGTGAGTATGTAAAACGTTCTTACGCCACCATGGCCAGGCACATTACCCAAATGCTGCTTTTGCAGCAAAGGGGCGCCATTACCTTCGATTACGGAAACAACCTGCGCGGACGTGCCCAGGAGGCCGGTGTAAAAAATGCCTTCGGCTTTCCGGGTTTTGTACCAGCCTATATCAGACCCTTGTTCTGCGAAGGAAAGGGGCCATTCAGGTGGGCTGCACTGAGCGGCGACCCGCAGGATATTTACGAAACAGACCAGGTGATCTTATCCCTTTTCCCCGAAAATGAAAGCCTGCACCGCTGGATAAAAATGGCGCAGGAAAGGATCGCTTTTCAGGGTTTACCGGCCAGGATTTGCTGGCTGGGACAAGGCGAAAGGGAAAAAACCGGGCTGGCATTTAACAAACTGGTGGCAGAAGGCAAGGTTAAGGCACCCATTGTAATTGGCCGCGATCACCTCGATACCGGTTCGGTTGCATCGCCAAACCGCGAAACCGAAGCCATGCTGGATGGTTCTGATGCCATTGCCGACTGGCCGGTTCTGAATGCCCTCATCAATACTGCCGGAGGAGCCAGCTGGGTCTCTTTACATCATGGCGGTGGGGTTGGAATTGGCTATTCGATCCATGCAGGTATGGTAATTGTTGCAGATGGTACGCCCCAGGCTGCCAAACGTTTGCAACGCGTATTGCACAACGACCCCGCTATGGGCGTAATCAGACATGCAGACGCCGGTTACGACATTGCCAGAGATACCGCCCGTAAATTCAGACTGGGCTTAAAAGAATAATCCTCTAAAAGATACCACATGCCCGGGCAACCATTAAATGTATTGCCCGGGCATGCTTTCCTTGTACCGGCTATGCCTTCCTGAATGCCCGGCAAACAAATCAAAAAAGTAAATAACCTTTACACATGCTTACTGTAATAAATTATTTACACGATTTTACCCCTCAAAAAAAGGATGCTTTTTAAGCATTTTAACCAACCTGTTTTTAGCGTCTCTTAAAACCTGTTTTTCTTTAAAACAAGGTAAAAAAACAATTTCAAACCTTATTTTACCGCCCAAAAACCGCCGGAGATGCATTTTGGAAAACGTTTTCAAAAGCGATTACCCGCCCTCAACACAACGCCATAAACACCTGTAAATCAGATGCAACAAGCAAAAAAAACATCCAATCAAACAGATAACCACCTGAACCGGGGCTTAAATTTCTCTTCTCTTTTAGCTTCAAACACCGTACACTTGTTATTGAGAATAACCAAGTATAATTTAAGTGTATATAATACCATCTTTTTATAAACGATTATAACATACAGCTAAAATTATGTCGGGCCTGTTTTTACATCGTGCTGTTTCCATAAACAGGCAAAAGACTTCTAATTGATTGCAAATGAAAAATTATATCCAGTACCTGACAAGCGCCTTAATTACCTGCCTGCTATTCCCTTTAAGCTCCATTGCTCAAAAAAAACAATCAGAACAGCTTAGCACCAGGTTTATAGAAGCATTCCCCAAAAATGACCTTGCCAATACCTATGCAAAAGAAAAGGCTGCTGCGCAGGAAATCTTTACCGAAGGTTTAACAGCTGTTTGGCGCAATACAGCCGATGGCGATTATTTCAAATATATTCAGGCAGCAGCAGATGCCCGGCTGGATAAAAACAACCATCTTAAAAACCTGTCGCCTGATGAGATCGAGGAGGTTGGGTTTGGTCGCTCCTTATTGCTTTTATATAAAGTTACCGGGCAGCAAAAATATCTGAATGCCGCAACGGGCTTATTTAACCAGTTGCAAAAATACCCGCGCACGCAGGAAGGCATTTTTATACATGGGCAGAAGTATCCAGACCAGGTATGGTTAAATGATTTATATGCGGTGGCTCCGTTTTATACGGAATACGCGGCCTTAATGGAACAGGATGCAGCCTTTGCCGAAGTTGCCAGACTGTTTACCGAAGTGGAGAAAAAAACACTTGATACCAAAACAGGATTGCTTTACCATGCATGGGACGGCTCTAAAGAAGCGGCCTGGGCCAGTAAATCTACAGGTACTTCTGGTCAATTCTGGGCTCCTGCCATTGGTTACTATTTAACGGCACTGGTAGATGTACTCGATTATTTCCCCGAAAACCACCCGCAAAAAGCAGCGCTTACAGCCATCTTAAACCGTACCGCAGCTGCGGTGTTAAAACAACAGGATCCCAAAACAGGGATCTGGTTCAACATCATTAACCAGCCTGCCGGTAAAGCCGGTTTCGCAGATGCTTCAGCTTCGGCCCTGTTTGTTTACAGCTTTGCCAAAGCCGTTAGAAAAGGATATTTACCCGAAAAATTCCGCCTCTCGGCACAAAAGGGATATACCGGATTAACCAAAACCTTTATTCAAAATGCAGATGGCAACCTGAGCCTTACCGGAAATACCGTTTACGCAGAACCAGGAAATTCTTTTGCACATTACCAGAAAAACCCTGTAAAAAACAGTCTGCAAGCTGCAGGCGCAATTATTCTGGCTGCAACTGAAATAGAAGCGGCCAATGCAACAAAAGCCGGAAAAGGACTTACAGTAACTTTAGACAACTATTTTAACAACGAATATAAAACCGGTCCAACCGGAAAGAAAATTCCTTTTCACTACCACTGGAATGAAGAAGACAACAACGGCTTTTCTTTTTTCGGCCGGGTATTTAACAAAAATGGCGTTGCAACCAAAACCTTAAAAGACGCACCAACTTCCCAAAACCTGGAAAACAGTCAGATTTATATTATTGTAGATCCCGATACAGAAAAAGAAACAGAAAAACCCAATTATATGAATGCTGCACATGCAGCAGAAATTGCCGGATGGGTAAAAAAAGGAGGTGTACTGGTTCTTTTACTGAACGATGTGGGCAATTGTGAAATCACAAAATTTAACACATTACCAGAGCTTTTCGGTATTCATTTTAACGAAGACAGCCGGAATAAAGTGCCGGGAGATGACTTTGAGATGGGCGCCATTCAGATACAACCTGGTAACTCCATCTTTAAAACAGCCAGGAAAATTTACATCAAGGAAATCTCTACCCTGCAGGTTAAAAATCCGGCAACACCCGCCCTTACAGATCAGGGAGATGTAATCATAGCAACAGCAAAATATGGCAAAGGAACCGTATTTGCCGTGGGCGATCCCTGGTTTTACAACGAATACATAGACGGACGCAAACTGCCTAAAAGCTTCCATAATTTTGAAGCCACGAATGATCTGGTAAACTGGCTTATCCGGGAAGCGAAAAAATAAACAATCAGAAATTTTGCCAAAAGTTCAGATAGCAGGTTGCTTAATCCTGCTATCTGTATAAAAGCATGCACAATAAGATTAAGCAATAACCAGACAGTTGAAACAGACAAAACAAACATTATACTATACATTGAAGATTGAAAAAGATTGAATGTATTAACAGCTCTATACATGAAAACATTTTTAGACGAAAATTTTCTTTTGCAAAGTAAAACGGCACAAGATCTTTATCATAATTTTTCAAAGTCCTTACCCATTATTGATTACCACAATCACCTCATGCCGGAACAGATTGCCAACAACCTGCAATTTGAAAACATTAGCCAGGTGTGGCTGTATGGCGATCACTATAAATGGCGTGCCATGCGTGCAAACGGCGTAGACGAACAATACATTACCGGCAATGCCTCAGACCTGGATAAATTTAAGAAATGGGCAGAAACGGTTCCATACACCATGAGAAACCCGCTGTACCACTGGACACACCTGGAACTACAACGCTATTTCGGCATCCACGAACTTTTATCGGGCAAAACAGCCGAAAAGATTTATGAAGAATGTGCAGCCAAACTGGTTCTTCCCGGGTATTCGGTAAGAGGTCTGCTGGCCAAAATGAATGTTGAGGTGGTTTGTACCACAGACGATCCCCTGGATAGCTTAAATTTCCATGCACAACTGGCCAAAGAAGGAACAGCTTTAAAAATGCTTCCGGCTTTCAGACCGGATAAAGCCATGAACAGTGAGGATGTTGAAGGCTTAAATAAATACATAGATCAGCTTGAAGCGGTAGCCAACCAGCACATTTCCTCTTTTGAGGATTACCTCGCTGCCCTGAAAAACCGTCACGATTATTTTGCAGCCCACGGATGTTCGGTATCTGACCATGGTTTGGAGCATATTTATGCCGAAGACTATACCGATGGCGAAATCCGCAGCATTTTCGATAAAATAAGAAACCGTCAAACCATTAGCCAACAGGAAAGCTTTCAGTTTAAATCGGCCATGCTGGTTTATTTTGCAGAGTGGGGCCATGAAAAAGGATGGGTTCAGCAATATCATCTGGGTGCTTTGCGCAACAACAATACCCGGATGCTCCATCAGCTGGGTCCAGATACCGGCTGGGACTCAATGGGCGATTTCAGCCAGGCTAAGGCATTATCCAAATTTTTAAACCGCCTGGATACTCATAACAAACTGGCCAAAACCATTATCTACAATTTAAACCCGGCCGATAACGAAATGATTGCAGCCATGATTGGCAACTTTAACGATGGCTCTGTGGCCGGAAAAGTACAGTTTGGCTCTGCATGGTGGTTCCTCGATCAGAAAGATGGTATGATTAAACAATTAAACGCACTTTCTAACATGGGGCTTGTAAGCCGGATGGTGGGCATGCTTACCGATTCCAGAAGTTTCCTTTCTTTTCCGCGTCACGAATATTTCAGAAGAATTGTGTGTAACCTCTTTGGCGAAGACATTGAAAACGGAGAACTGCCAAACGATTTGGAGTGGGCAGGTAAAATTATACAGGATATTTCCTATTTCAACGCCAAAAATTACTTTAACTTTAAATAAACCCGTTAAGAATGAGCAATCCCATCCCCGCTGTAAAAGGTAAAGTGTTAAACTTCGGCGAATTACTGTTGCGCATCTGTCCGGACATGCGTACCGATTGGGTGGCTGCAAATCAGCTGCCCTTTTATGTGGGCGGAGCCGAACTGAATGTAGCCAGTGCACTTGCTTTATGGGATATTCCTTCAGCTTATCTTTCGGCCCTGCCGGATAATGCCATCGCCCGTGGAATTATAGATTACCTCAATAAAAAAGAGATCGATACCAGCCGCGTTATTTACCAGGGCCAACGGCTGGGATTGTATTTTCTGCCTAAAGGGAAAGATCTGAAAAATGCCGGGGTTATTTACGACCGGGCAGACTCTGCTTACGCACAGCTGCAACCCGGCCAGATCAATTGGGATCAGGTTTTTGATGGCATTGGCTGGTTTCATTTCAGTGCCATTTGCCCCGCCATCAGTCAACCGGTTGCCGATGTGTGCCTCGAAGCACTGCAAGCCGCCAGTGCCAGAAACATTCCCGTTTCTTTGGATTTAAACTTCCGCGCAAAGCTCTGGAAATACGGCAAGGATCCCATCGATGTATTGCCACAACTGGCAGCATACTGCACCCTGATTATGGGTAATGTATGGGCCGCAAATAAAATGCTTGGTACGAGCCTGCACCCGGAACTGGAAAAAGCAAGTGGTTATTCCCGAGAAATCCTCCTCAGCCAGTCGGCAGATACATCTAAAGAAATCGTAAACAGGTTTGGCAATTGCCGCGCAGTTGCCAATACCTTCCGTTTTGATTACAACAAGGGCATACATTATTACACCACTTTATTTACAGAAGACAAGTTAATCACCTCAGCCGAATACATATCTGACCATATTTTAGATAAAGTAGGTAGTGGCGATTGTTTTATGGCTGGTCTTATTTATGGTTTTTACAAGCAGCTGCCTGCACAGGAAATACTTGATTTTGCAACGGCAGCCGCCTACGATAAACTTTACATTGCCAGCGATGCAACCACCAGTACGGTTAAAGAAATAGAAAAAAGAATTAAACACCATGATTAGCAACAAGCATAAAATTTTAGATGCCATTTTAGAACAAGGCATGCTGCCGCTGTTTTATCAAGACAGCGAAGCGGGTAGCATAGAAGTGTTACGTACACTCTACCGGGCAGGAATTCGTGTTTTTGAATATACCAACAGGGGAAAATCGGCACTGGCCAACTTTAAAAAGTTAAAAGAGCTGCGCGATGCGGAGATGCCCGATCTGTACCTGGGTATTGGCACCATTAAAACACCTGCAGATGCACATGCCTTTATCGAAGCCGGCACCGATTTTATAGTGGCCCCTATTGTTGATGCAGGGGTTGCAGAAATTGCCAATAAAATAGATATGCTCTGGATCCCCGGATGCATGACCCCTACCGAGATCAACCTGGCGCAACAGCATAAAGCCATGCTGATTAAAATTTTCCCGGCCAATATCTTAGGCCCGGAATTTATCGCTTCCATTAAAGACCTGTTTCCTGGCCAGCTTTTTATGCCAACAGGCGGCGTGGAAATTGATGCCGGCAACCTGAAAACCTGGTTTAAAGCCGGGGTTTGTGCCGTAGGCATGGGCAGTAAACTCATTAGTAAAGACGTTATGAGCAAAGGTCTTTACGATGTGTTATTTGAAAATACACAATTAGCACTTCAGTTAATCAAGCAGAACAAGTAACAACCAACAACCTAACCAAATGAACCAAGTAAAAACAGGCAATTACAGGTGGACCATATGTGCGCTTTTGTTTTTTGCAACAACCGTTAATTATTTAGACCGGCAGGTGCTGAGCTTGCTGCACACCAAACTGGAAGCAGAATTTAACTGGACAAATACAGATTATGCAAACATTACGGCGGCTTTTCAATTTGTTTATGCCATCTCCATGCTGTTTGCAGGGCGTATTATTGATAAACTCGGCACCAAATGGGGGTATGCAGTTGCCATTATTATATGGTCGTTGGGTGCCATCTTACATGCCAAAGCCATTCCGGTGGGCGAAGCATTAAGCTCCATACTGGGCATTGCAGGCATAACAGGTTTATCGGTTTCCGTACTGGGTTTTATTTTTTCGAGGGCCGTACTGGGTTTTGGAGAATCGGGCAATTTCCCGGCAGCAATTAAAGCAACGGCCGAATATTTCCCCAAAAAGGAACGCGCCCTGGCCACCGGAATATTTAATTCAGGTGCCAATGTGGGGGCCATCCTGGCGCCCTTAACCGTTCCGTGGATTGCACATAACTGGGGTTGGGAAACCGCTTTTATCATTATCGGAGCTGTTGGTTTTTTATGGCTTATTTTCTGGTTTATGTTTTATGAAAAACCGGAAAGTCAAAAACGATTGAGCAAACCGGAACTTGAATACATTTTGTGCGATACCGATCAGCAGGTAATCGTACCAACCGAATCTGAAACGGATGCCAAAAAAGTTTCGTGGTTTACTTTGCTGCGCTATAAACAAACCTGGGCTTTTACATTTGGTAAATTCATGACCGATGGCGTATGGTGGTTTTTCCTCTTCTGGCTGCCTTCTTATTTAAAAGCGCAGTACGGTATGGACGATACCTCCATCATGATACCCCTGGCTGTTTTATACAGCATGACCATGTTTGGAAGTATTGGCGGGGGCTGGTTCCCGGCATATTTCTTAAAAAGAGGTTACAATGCTTACGAAGGGCGGATGAAAGCCATGTTTGTAATTGCACTCATTCCTTTAGTGGTGTTACTTGCCCAGCCTTTTGGTCATTACACCTACTGGATCCCGGTCATTTTAATTGGTATCGGCGCTTCGGCACACCAGGCATGGTCGGCCAACATTTTCACCACCGTATCAGATATGTTCCCGAAAAAAGCCATTGGCTCAGTAACGGGGATTGGCGGTATGGCCGGTGGTATTGGCGGTGTAATTGTTTCTAAAGTAGGGGGAGCCTTATTTGATCATTACAAAGCATTGGGACACATCCAAACCGGTTACACCATTATGTTTACATTTTGTGCCGTTGCCTATATTTTGGCCTGGGTGGTTATGAAAACCCTGGTACCTAAGATGAAAATCATCGAATTATAATACAGCTCTGATCCATGCCCGTTATTTGGCATTAATCATGCTCATAAAAAAACATACTTTTTAAAATAACCCGAATGAGCACTACATTAAATATTAAAAACTTTTTTCCGGATGAAAGCGAAATTCCGGAAGCGTTTGCCCTTCCGGAAGAAATAAATCAAACAACCTTTCTTTCGAATGGCGAAATGAAACAATGGGATGGACCCTTTAACGAAGTCTTTTCGCCAATATGCGTTCAAACAGACGGGGGCTTGAAACGAAAGCGCATTGGCCGTTTTCCGGTATGTACAGAAAAAGAGTCGGCAGAGGCCCTCGAAGCAGCTGTACAGGCTTATGATAACGGCCGCGGACAATGGCCAACCATGAGCGTTGCTGACCGCATTACCTGCGTAGAAAATTTTACGCATAAAATGATTGCCCAAAAAGACCTGGTGGTTAAACTCATTATGTGGGAAATCGGTAAATCCATTGCCGACTCCATTAAAGAATTTGACCGTACAGTAGAATATATTTATGCAACCATCGATGCCCTGAAAGATATAGACCGCCAATCGTCGAGGTTTGAAATAGAACAAGGAATTATTGCCCAGGTAAGACGCTCCCCTTTGGGCGTGGTGCTTTGTATGGGGCCATTTAATTATCCGTTAAATGAAACCTTCACCACCCTGATCCCGGCCTTGATTATGGGCAACACCCTGCTTTTCAAACCACCAAAACACGGTACCTTGCTGCATTTTCCTTTGCTGGAAGCTTTTCGTTCCAGTTTTCCAAAAGGGGTGGTTAACACCATTTACGGGCGAGGAAATACGATTGTACCGGGCCTGATGGAATCGGGTAAAATCAATGTATTAACCCTTATCGGTTCGAGTAAGGTGGCCAACGAGCTCAAGAAACTCCACCCGAAAGTAAACCGTTTAAGAGCAATTTTAGGCCTGGATGCCAAGAATGCGGCCATCATTACAAAAGATGCCGATCTCAACCTGGCTGTGTCAGAAACGGTGTTGGGTGCCCTTTCTTTCAACGGGCAGCGCTGTACCGCCATTAAGATTGTTTATGTACACAGAAGTCTGGCCCAGGAATATTTAAAGCGCCTTTCTGCCGAAATAGAAAAACTGCAATATGGTATGCCATGGGAAAAAGGTGTATCCTTAACCCCGCTTCCGGAATTAAATAAACCCGCCTATTTAACAGCGTGTATTGAAGATGCACAGGCACATGGTGCCAAAGTAATAAATGAGAACGGCGGATGGGTACACGAATCTTTTGTATATCCGGCGGTGGTTTACCCGGTAAACAGCAACATGAAACTATACCGGGAAGAACAATTTGGACCGGTTATTCCGGTGGTTCCTTTTGATGACCTGGAAGAACCGATAGAATACCTGATTGGTTCGCCACACGGGCAGCAGGTTAGTATTTTCAGTACAAATGCCGCCGTGATTTCTTCTTTAATTGATCCGCTTGTAAACCAGGTAAGCCGGGTAAACATCAACTGCCAATGCCAGCGCGGACCAGATGTTTTTCCATTTACGGGTCGTAAAGACAGTGCAGAAGGCACCCTTTCGGTGGTCGATGCCCTGCGTTCATTTTCAATCCGGTCGCTGGTGGCCACTAAATTAACCGATGGCAACAAGCAATTACTGAATGAGATCGTAAGCAACAACGACTCTAATTTTTTAAGTACAAAATATATCTTCTGACAAAGATGCTGTTGCTACAGCAGGGAAAGGTGCCTTATGAGGCACCTTTCCTTTTTTACGGTCGTTAACATGTGCTGGTAAACAGCCCCTTTACCGGTCTTTCAATCGCGGGCTTACATCCTTATTATTTTCATTACCTTTGCAGAATGGTAGAAGTTTATTTAAAAAAGGGCAAGGAAAAAGCAGCCCTTCAACGCCATCCATGGGTGTTTTCGGGTGCTTTGGAGCGTGTAAAGGGTAAAGCTGAAAATGGAGAGGTTGTTAAGGTATTTGCCTTCGACGGGGAGTTTCTGGCCTATGGTTATTTCAACGATCAGTCGCGTATTGCCGTTCGCCTTTTAGAGTGGGATGAAAGTTTGCAGATCGACACCACCTGGTATAAAAACCGCCTGTTACAGGCCATCGCTTCGCGCCAGCCAATTTTAAATGAACAAACCGATACCTGCCGCCTTGTATTTAGCGAGGCTGATTTTTTACCCGGCCTGATTATAGATAAATATGCAGATTTTTTATCGCTGCAGATTTTAAGTGCCGGCATGGAAAAAGTAAAATCAGACCTTATCCATATTTTAACCGAAGCCCTGCATCCAAAGGGTATTTTTGATAAAAGTGATGCCACAGCACGCGGCCACGAAGGCCTGGAGCTGAATAATGGCTTGCTTTGGGGCGAACACCCGCCAGAATTTTTAGAGGTAAAGGAAAACGGAATTAAATACCATATTAACATTGCCGAAGGACAGAAATCTGGTTTTTATTGCGATCAGCGCGACAACAGAAGAATTTTAGCCCATTACAGTGCAGGTAAAAAAGTACTCGACTGTTTCAGTTACAGCGGTGGTTTCAGCTTAAACAGCTTGTTTAAGGGGGCTGCGCATGTTACCAGTGTAGACAGCTCGGCGCTGGCCATCGAAACTTTAAAACACAACATCAGCCTGAATAATTTCGGCCTGGATAAAATCAATCCCATTCAGTCTGATGTAAACAAGCAACTGCGTGCATTTAAAGAAAGCGGCACCCTTTTCGATATTGTTGTGCTCGATCCGCCAAAATATGCACCTTCCCGTTCGGCACTTGACCGTGCGGCCCGGGCCTACAAAGACCTGAACCGATTGGGGATGTTGCTGGTTGAAAAAGGCGGCCTGCTGGCTACTTTCTCCTGCTCGGGTGCCGTTGATATTGAAACCTTTAAGCAGATTATTGCCTGGGCAGCTTTAGATGCCGGTAAAGAGATCCAGATCATCAGGCAGTTCTGCCAGCCGGAAGATCATCCGGTACGGATTTCTTTTTCTGAGGGCGAATACCTTAAAGGATTGCTGCTTAGAGTGCTGTAATCAGATTTAAAACCTGAAACCGAGCGAAAGGTAGGTAAGCGTACTTTCTGTAGAGGTACCAACCACCGCCTGGATCAGAATCAGATCGGCAGGAGCGAAGTAAAGGCCGCCGCCGTATCCGTTGTGCCATTTATTTGAAGAAACACCCGGCGACCATACCCGGCCAATATCATGGAAACCGATGAGCCCCAGCTTACCCGGAAAAAGATACGAATTGAAATCAAGTACCTTTAAACGCAGTTCCAGGTTGTTATAAGCCATGGTGCGACCGGTAAAACGCCAGGTATGAAAACCACGCAGACTCTGCGGGCCGCCAATTTTCATTTGCTGGAAATAAGCCGGACTGCCGAAAGTGGTTCCCACGCTGGTGCGGTTAGCAATAACGAATACAGAATCTTGTCCGGGGTTAAAATAAGCGTTAAAAGTAGAGGTTACAGAACCATAGCGTTTACTCTCGCCATCAATCTGCTGGAGTCCGTTTAAGGTCGTTTCCCAACGAACGCCGCTGGTGGGTTGCAGGTGGTTGTTACGCGTATCCAGATCAGCCACCAGTACCACACCTGTATACCATTTTGTTCCGAAAACATCTTCGCCGGCATGTTGTGCATCATAAGCAGATAAAAAGCGATCCTGATTATTGGAGGCACTGCTGTTGTAGAACTGACCCAGCAAACCGGCACTCAGTTTAAATTTTCCGTACATTCTGCGTAAACGGATATCGGCATTTACATAATCATACCGGTTTCTGAAATAACGCATGGCACCATCTCCATCTTTAAATACCGTTTCATTTCCTATACCGAAGAAATTACTGA
>JASLGV010000211.1 GCA_030149995.1 Pedobacter sp. | reverse complement strand
TGGTGTTCATCACCGCCCCTGCCTCACTCTTCACCATTAAACGATTTCCTGCTATTGCAAATAAATAAGAATTGCCATTTTCGTAAAATACACCTGAAATGCTGATTTGTTCATCGTTATTGAAAGAATACTTGAGGTAGGTATATTTAAGAATATCGTTCTCCGGAAGTTCCTCGCCACTTAAGTAAGTCACCTTCGTAGCAACATAAGAACCGTTTAACTTTATCTGGGCATAGCTAACAAGTGCAGTAAATGTTAAAATTAAAAATACTGCAAGAAGTAATATAGATTTGGCTATAGATTTCATAAGAGCATTAAAAAATCTAAAGATAACATTTAGATTAAACTTATATAATGGATGTTCACTTTAATTAACCAGCAATTAATCCAAATCTGATTGGAAACAATTCAAAAAGAAACTGATTGATTCACGGTTTAAAAATAATTGTAGTTTAACAACACCTGCATCACCCTTGTTCCTGAAAAAATGTAGTTATCATCCTTCTATTTTAATTCAATTGCCTTTCTATTTTTTACCCGACAACAAACAATTTGTTCGATATCGGGCATTTTTAAATGCATATATAAAAATAAAACACTGATAAACAATACCTTAATACTGACACTCCTCTTGTAAATCCAGGTGTAAAAGTATTTTAAATGGACAAACCAATTGAAGAAGAAGTTTCTTCCAAAAGAAAGCGAAAAACTTTGCTCGTTATTTTCATTATCATCACTTTAGGCATTGCAATATGGCTCATTAGGTTCTTTTTCAAGCCTTGCTTAACCAGGGCAGATTTTACAACTGCCAAAGTAGAAACAGGCACCATCGAAAACACCATCAATGCCACCGGCGAGGTACTTCCCGAATTTGAAGAGGTTTTAACAAGCCCGATTGGTTCCTCCATAAAAAATGTATTGATGGATGCAGGCAACAAAGTAAAAAAAGGTCAATCGATTTTAACGCTCAATAAATCCGTGAGTGAAACGGATTATGGCAAATTACAGTTTCAGATGGAGTCGAAAGAAAACGAAATCCGCAAACTGAAATTAGACCTGGAAAAAAGCTTTTTCGACATCAAGTCGAACAACAGCATTAAGCAATTGAAGATCAGCAACCTTAACGACGCTGTTTCTTCGGCAAAAAGGTTGTTAAAAGCTGGCGGTGGAATCAAGGAAGATGTTGAAGCAGCAGAATTAAATCTGAAAGTTGCCGAACTGGAAAAACTTCAGCTTGAAAATGAGATCAGAAGCAAACAACAGACCATGAAAATCGAAATCAGGGAAGCAGAAATTGCATTGGCCATCCAGCGGAAAGATTTAGATGCCTTAAAACGTAAACTCGATCTGGCCGATGTAACTGCCACCAGACCCGGTGTAATTACGTGGGTAAACAAAACCATTGCTGCCAGCCATACACAGTTTGAAATTAAGCTGCTCTCATAGTACGGTAACAGTTTGCACCCTAAATAGATTCATTTTACAACACAATTTATTTAACTTTAACGATCTTACAATAATATATGGAAAGAAGAAGCGTAAAAATCATCTTATTAGTTGTTGTTCTTGCTTTTACGCTTTATGCCGATACGCGGTTAAGGCCTTATTTATTTCACCATCATGTTAAACCAGAAATTATTGCCAATACCTTGCCCAACTTCCTGGCTGTTCTTATTTTTAGCTTAATTTTTTCCATCATCAGAGAAAAGCAAGCTAAAGGTTCTCCTTTGCAGGTAAGTTTAATGGCCACGATTGCCATGGTTCTTTACGAATTTGCTCAGTTCTGGATGCCTGAAAGAACATTTGACTGGGATGATGTTTTAGTTTCCGTTGTTGCCGGAATTTTCTCTTACCTCCTGCTAAGCGCTATTCATAAATTTTCTAAAAACAACGAAATGACCACCTCCTTAATACAGTAACGGTTTTGATAACTTAAAAGCGATTTCCCGATTTGAGAAATCGCTTTACCCAGTAAATAGTTTGGGGTTTTGAATGGGTTGTTACGGCTGTGAGATTAGCGCATCAGCCTTTTCGTTGTGCACGAACCGATAATAATCCCTGGAGTATTACAGATAAGATTACAAAGCTACAGCCAGCATAAAATGAAACGTTCAGTTGCCTCCCTTCATTAAAAAAAACGAAAGCCAGTATAACCGCATAAATTGGCTCCAGGTTAAAACTCAGGTTTACTGTAAAGGCCGATAGTTTCCGGAGCGACTCCGCAAATAACACATATAGCGCAACCGTACAAAAAAGTGCCAGCAATATTAAGTACCAAAAATCTGATATACCCGGAACAATTGATGGTGCCGGAAAATAGTACAAATAAACGGGCAGGATTAAACCTAAACCCACCGTCCCTCCGATCATTTGGTAATAATTAATGTTGATGCTTGGAAATTTAGACACCAATTTTTCATTAAATACGGTATAAAGTGCGGCAAAAGAAGATGATATTACCCCAAGTATAATTCCCAGCTGGTAAGATGCATCGAAATGAAAAATTAGGCTGATGCCGATCAGGGTGAGTGCACTTAATAAAAGCTGTACGGCCGAAAACTTTTTCCGGTTTATAATGGGCTCGAACAAAGCCGTAAAAAGGCTTGTTAAACAATAGCAAACCACCCCAATAGAAATATTAGAATATTTTATGCTTGCGTAAAAGAATACCCAATGCGCCGTTAGAAGCAGACCAATTTTGCCGATATGAACCTTGTTGGCAAAACTTTCTTTTAAAGGCTTTTTCAGTACCCGCAAAACGAGAAATAATATAACAGCAGAAAAGAAAACCCTGTACCACACCAAAAGCCCCTCGTTAAGGGATATAAGTTTGCCGAAAACGCCCGTAAATCCGGCCAATAGTATAG
>JASLGV010000206.1 GCA_030149995.1 Pedobacter sp. | reverse complement strand
GAACCCATCGTGTTGGGGATAAATTTATTGTTTAACAATGAATTAAGTTTTAATGGGGATGCAGGCAGGCATCGCTTTGTTTATTTTAAAGCCAGGTTTCATTAGATGTTCTTTTAATCTGTGGTTAAAGGCATAATATTTGCTTTTGAGATCGGTATCAGATTAAAAACATCGGAAAATGAAAAAAACATTTGTACTTATTACCTTATTATTGATGGGTTTTATGGTTAAGGCTGACCAATTGGAAGCTTTAACGCAGGCACAGGCTGAAAAAGCCGTTGGGTACCTTAAAAAAGAGACGGTTGTTATTTTGTGGTGCAGCTGCTGCGACAATGAGACACCTAAAAAAATTACAATTAATGAAGTGTTTTATAAAAAAGATACTCAGGGTAAGTATTATTCGGTTGTATTAAAAGGTCGCGATGAGCAAGGGGTAGAAGTAGAAGAATACCTGGATTTAGCTTATGTCTTTGTAAAAAAAGGTAAAAAAGCAGAAAGCCTGGGTAAGGTTTTAAAATTTGATTGCGATCCATGTACCAAGCCTTTTAGCTGGACAGCTTAATAAACGTAAGAAGGCTCTGTTTTGCAGGGCCTTCTTTGTTATGGATCATTATCCCAATATGGAAGTGGTTCCTTTTACTAAATGTTCCATCAATTCTGCTGCTTTTCGGTATTGCAAATTTGAAGTGTTTTGTCCGCACCAAAGATTTACCAGTTCGGTTTTCCCTTGTGCAAGTGCTGCATTTTTTAAAGGTAGCAGAAAACGGGTTTGCAATGGGAAAGGAAGTACATCGGTTTCAAAAGGTACTTCTGTTGAGATGCGGTTTTGAAGCATGCGGCCAAGTCTTCCAGTCATCGATTTAGAAAGTACGGTAGGCTTAAAATCTTTGGAAAGAAGGATCGATTTATGAATAGGCGTGGCCGCCGATTCGTTGCAGGCAAGAAATGCGGTACCCAGTTGTACGGCATCGGCACCAAGTGTAAGGGCAGCCGCAACACTTTTCGCATCGATAATACCACCAGCGGCAATAACCGGTGTTTTAACCTGTGCCTTTAATTGCTGGACCAATGCAAACGTTCCGGTGAGCGAATTTTGTGCCGGCTGATAAAAGGAAGGTCTGTGGCCACCGGCCTCAAAGCCAGCCGCAACGATGGCATCAACACCGGCTTCTTCAAGCAGTAAAGCTTCTTCCAAAATGGTCGCAGATCCCACGGTTTTAATGCCTAAACGTTTACATTCCTTTAAGATCTCTTTTGAAGGAATACCAAAAATAAAACTGAAAACTGCCGGGCGGATGTTAAAAATCACTTCGACCTGTTGTTCAAATTTTGAAGAAATTCCGGTCGAAAGATCGGGTAGAGGAATAGACAGTTCGTCAAAATAAGGCTTAAATAACTGCTGAACTTTAGCCAGGTTTTCTGACGGATAATTTTTCAATTCTTCATCCACATCAGAAACCCATAGATTAATGTTAAAAGGTTTGTTTGTCTTACTTATAATTTCGGTATGAGCCTCTGATATTTGTTCAGGTGTTAAGGTATAAGCGCCATAGCTACCTAAGCCACCGGCATCTGATACCTCGGCGAGCAGTGCGGCAGAAGAAAAGCCGCCGCCCATTGGTCCCTGCAAAATAGGATATTTTATACCCAACAACTGACTGATTTTTGTTTGATACCACATATTTATTTTTCCGGTTACGCAAAAAAGGCAGCAATGAAAATTGCTGCCTTTTTTAAATCTATTTGAACTCTCTGAAGTCTTGTCCTGCTTCAATGTTAAGCAAGCTTTCGTAAATCAGACGGATTACATTATCCACATCTTCTTTATGTACCATTTCTACGGTGGTGTGCATATATCTTAAAGGGAGTGATATTAAGGCCGAAGGTACCCCGCCGTTTGAGTAGGCAAAAGCATCGGTATCTGTACCTGTAGAACGCGAAGAAGCTTGTCTTTGAAAAGGAATGTCGTTTTTCTCAGCTGTTTTAATGAGTAATTTATTCAGATTGGTTTGTACCGCTGGTGCGTAAGAAACAACCGGGCCTTTTCCGGCAGATAGATCACCCTGTGTATTTTTATTAATCATTGGGGTGGTGGTATCGTGTGTAACATCGGTTACAATGGCCACATGTGGCTTAATGCGCTGAGCAATCATTTCTGCACCACGTAAACCAATTTCTTCCTGTACCGAGTTTACGATATATAAGGCAAAAGGAAGTTTTTTCTTATTTTCTTTAAGCAGACGCGCTACTTCGGCAATCATGAAACCACCTGCACGGTTATCCAGGGCACGGCCTACATAATAACGGTCGTTTAAAATCATAAATTCATCTTCGTAGGTAATTACACAACCTACATGGATGCCCAGGTTTTCTACTTCTTCTTTGCTGGTGCAACCGCAATCGAGGAAAATATTTTTAAGCTCAGGCGCCTGTTCTTTTTCTCCATGGCGGGTATGGATAGCCGGCCATCCGAAAACAGCTTTAACCAATCCTTTTTCTGTGTGGATGTTTACCCTTTTAGAAGGCGCAATCTGATGATCGGAACCACCATTGCGGATTACATAAATTAAACCATCGGCCGTGATGTAATTTACATACCAGGAAATTTCATCGGCATGCGCCTCAATAACAACTTTGTAATCTGCTTTAGGATTGATTACCCCAACAGCTGTTCCGTAGTTATCAATGAAGTGTTCGTCTATATAAGGTTTTAAATAATTTAACCATAATTTCTGGCCTTCCCATTCATAACCTGTAGGTGCCGGATTATTGATGTATGTTTCAAAAAACTGAAGTGATTTTTTAGTTACTACAGAAACATGCTTTTTTTTGTTTTCTTCGTCTTTTTTCTTCGCCATTTTTTTAATTCTATAAATTATTCATTCTTCTGTATGTCAGAAAAACGAAGGTTGTAAAATGAGATTGCATTTTATAAACAGGAGGTTATTCGGTTAAGTATTTCTCCATAATTACAAAATCGTAACCATCTTTACTAAAGGTTACATCGGTAGCGTTAAAGCCAAATTTAATATAAAAATCTTTAGCATTGACCCGTGCGTTGCACCAAAGTTTTTTTATGTTTTGTATTTTACAAAAGTCCATGAGATATTCCATCAGCAGTTTTCCATAACCCTTTTTCTGTGCAGATGGTAAAACAGCCAGTTTTCTGAATTGTGCCTCCCGGCCATTTTGAAAGAGAGAAACCACACCGGTTAACCGATGGTGTTCGTAAAGACCAAAGTGTGTGCCTTCAAAATCATCTTTCAGTTTTACCATGTCGAAAGGTGCTTCGGGATACATGGTTTCGTGACGGATGCGCCAGGTTAAAGAAGGAAAAATCTGTTCTATCTGAATTGTGTTCATGTATAATTAAATTCCGGTTGTTTGTTTAACCGTTTTTTTGCGGCCATAAAACTTATATATCAGCATATTCAGCAAGGTGAGGCCAAGCATGCCAAAGCAGAAGAAAGGCCATTTGCCAGCATCCCAAAGCCACAGGCCAATAGCCGAACCGCAGCTGGCCCCAATAAAACTGACCGACATGAAAATCGTATTCAGCCGGTTTCTTGCTTCAGGAATCAGGGTGTAAATGCGGGTTTGATTGGTTACGTGGATGGCTTGCTGGGCAACATCAATTAATATAATGCCGATTATAAAGATAAAAAGGTGACTGCCCGTAAAATAAAACAATGCTATGCTTATTAGTTGAAGAATAAACCCCGTCATCAGGTTTTTACGTGGGTTACTGCCATCACTTAATTTTCCGACCAGGGGGGCTGCCAGCGCACCCGCCGCACCGGCAATACCAAATAGGCCGATCTGCAAGGTCTGGAAACTGAACGGCGGACTTGCAGAAACAACACCATGGTGGTCCAGAATGCACTGATGATGGCAAAACCCACAAAATTGATAATCGACGCTTCTCTTAAAACGGGTTGTGTTTTAATATAGCCAAACATGGAACGCATCAGCTCTTTGTAATTTCCGGTAAAAGAAGGGTAGCTTTTTGGAAAGCGCTTGGCCATCAGAATGATTAGCAACAGGCAGATAATGGCAGCCATATAATAAACGGTTTGCCAGTTTAACCAGAAACCGATACTGCCACTAACAGCTCTCGAAGCCAGAATACCCACCAGTAAGCCACTCATAATCATGCCAATATTGGCACCCCGGTTTTCATCTGAACTTAGGTTGGCTGCCAGCGGAAGAATAAGCTGCGGTACAATGGAGCAGGCGCCTATCAATACAGAAGCAATTTCGAGCAGCCAGAAAGTTTTGGAAACCGCGGCCAGCAGTAAAGCCACAATAGCAAGTGCCGTAATGATTATAATTTGCTTTTTACGTTCGAACATATCGCCAAGCGGTACGAGCATAAATAACCCGATGGCATAACCGGCCTGTGTTAAGTAAGTAATGCGGCCGGCTACACTTTCTGTAATGTTAAAATCTTTAGCCACCAGAATAACGAGTGGCTGGCAATAATAAATATTTGCCACAATCAGGCCGGTGCAAAAGGCCATCAATAATATATCTGTTTTGGAGAGCTGCGTATGGGTGCCTGACATTTTAGTCTATCTTAATTACGGCAGTAAAGGTCGTTAAAGATTTTTAAAAAAATCAAAAAGGCCCGGTGATCCTTTTTGAGGCATAAACCGGGACCTTAAGAAATATTTTAAAACAACTTACTGAAGTTTAAAGCGGCATGTTGCCGTGTTTTTTGCGCGGGCTGTTTACCACCTTGTTCTCGAGCATTTTAAACGCTTTTATCAGTTTGGTTCTGGTTTGTGCAGGCTCTATAATTTCGTCTATAAACCCTCGTTCTGCTGCGCGGTAAGGATTGGCGAAGATATCTGAGTAAAGCTTTTCTTTTTCAAGCCATTTCTGCTGCGGATCTGCTGCCGCGGTTATTTCCTTTTTAAAGATAATTTCTGCGGCACCTTTGGCACCCATTACCGCAATTTCTGCACCTGGCCAGGCATAGTTCATATCGGCACCAATGTGTTTGCTGTTCATTACATCGTAAGCGCCTCCGTATGCCTTCCGGGTAATAACGGTGATGCGTGGAACAGTTGCTTCGCTAAATGCGTAAAGAAGTTTTGCTCCATTGGTAATGATGCCGTTCCATTCCTGATCGGTTCCCGGCAGAAAACCAGGAACATCTTCCAGTACAAGTAGCGGTATGTTAAAACAATCGCAAAACCTGACAAAGCGTGCTGCCTTATTCGATGAATTGCTGTCCAGTACACCGGCAAGATATGCCGGCTGATTGGCTACAATACCAATGCTTCTGCCTGCCAGCCGAGCAAAGCCAACCACCATATTTTCTGCATAATCTTTATGTATTTCCAGGAAACTGCCGGCATCAGCCAGTTCATCAATAACGGTGCGTATATCGTAAGGCTGCGTGGTATTTTGAGGCAGTATTGCATTTAATGCCGGGCGACTTTCATCACCGTATTCGTATGGTAATGCTTCGGCTATTTCCTCACAGTTTTGTGGCATATAGCTCAACAGCTTTTTTATGTAGCTGATGGCTTCTATTTCGTTTGCACAGGCAAAATGTGTTACACCCGATTTGGTGGCATGGGTGTGTGCACCACCAAGTTCTTCGGAAGTTACTTCTTCATGGGTAACGGTTTTAACTACATTGGGGCCGGTTACGAACATATAAGATGTATTTTCGACCATGAGGATAAAATCGGTAATAGCAGGCGAATATACGGCTCCGCCAGCACAAGGACCCATAATGGCAGAGAGCTGCGGAATTACCCCGGATGCCTGCACATTGCGGTAAAAAATATCTGCATATCCACCGAGCGAAACCACACCTTCCTGAATTCTTGCCCCTCCGCTGTCGTTCAAACCGATTACAGGCGCCCCGTTTTTCATGGCCAGATCCATCAGTTTGCAGATTTTTTCGGCATATGTTTCGGAAAGGGAGCCACCAAAAACCGTAAAATCTTGTGAGAAAACATAGGTTAAACGGCCATGTATGGTTCCATAACCGGTAATTACCCCATCTCCGAGGTATTTTTCGTTTTCCATTCCAAAATCGGTACTTCTGTGGGTAACCATCATGCCGATTTCTTCAAAACTTCCCGCATCCATTAAAAAGTGGATGCGCTCGCGGGCGGTTAATTTTCCTTTTTGATGCTGACTGTCTATGCGGGCTTGTCCGCCGCCAAGACTGGCCTGTTTTATCTTATCCTGTAATAAAGCTATTTTTTTATCCATGGCCTATGTTTGCATCATTAAAAATAGGAATTACCAACGGTATTGCAAACGTGCGGTAAATACATCGTCGCGCAGATCGCTCGAAAAGTCGGATAGACTGGTGCCTTCATTTTTAACATGTTCGTTGTAAACCGTAAACTTTAGACGGGTGTTTACCTGGTATGCTACCCCATAGCCCAGGGTACTGTATTTAATATCGGCGGCGGTGGTAAAAGTGTTGGGTTTGCCAATTTGCATGCCTTTGATATCGGTATTCGGATCGTAAACATCGTAAGAGAGAAGCGCCGATAGTTTGGTCTTAGCTATTTTTTGAGTGAACCAGATGTAATAACCATTGAAATTCCTGCTGTACAGGTTTCCGGTAGGCTGCACGGAAAAACTCTGACTGGCATAAGGCCCTTTAATACTGGTTGTTGGGGCAATGCCTGGTTGTTTCCCGGCTACATACTCGCCTTTGAGAATAGTTGCACCCAAAGGACTGTCGTATTGCAGTTGTGCATTAACACCATAATAATCCCGCTTAAGATAACTTCCTTCTATATTTGGACTGTTATAGGCAACATAACTACCAGCAGTGGGTTTATAATAAGTATCAGTACCACTTCTAACATACCCTTTATATATAGAAGCACCAAAACCAATATGGAATTTTTTATTCAGAAGGCTGTCGAATTTAAAGGCAAGATTTCCGATGATGTCTTTTTTCGAGTCGTAATCGCGGGCTGTTAAACCACTTCCGTTTACAACGGCCAGTTCGGCGGTTAAGAATTTAGCAATTCTTTGTGGGCGGTAGCCAATCATGGCGCCAATATCGCGTTCGCGGGGCATCAGGGTTTGGAACACCCGTGGCCGTTCCGGAAAATCGCGGTAGCCCGAAGAATATACTATTGAATAACCAAAAGGACGGTTAAATAAACCTGCAGTAAAAATAACTTCTTTGTATTTCGGTTCTCTTAACTGAATAAAGGCATCCATGAGCTGCAAGCCATTTTGAGTTGCATCCAGCTGGAAAACAATACTGGTGTAATTATCAACACGGTCAATTTTGAGTCTGCCCCGCCGGATGAGAAAGCGATTATCAGAATTTTCAGAAAAATCTCCTCCCGAAAAGGAGGTGATGCCATTACTTTGCGCTTTTTGAAATTGCGTTTGCAGATAGCCGGTAATGGCAATTTCATGCGGATCGTAGGTAGAAGGTGCATTGTTGTTCTGTGCATGCAGACAAACAGGTAAAATAAATAAAATCCAAAGTAAAATATTTTTCATTGATGAATTTGGTAAGCCTTTTCTCCTTTCTCTTGGGGTGAAAAAGTTAAATTGTTTTTAAGTAAGGTTTGTAGTGGTAATTATGTGCTTTTTATATTGGAACGGACATGGTTGTTCTGTTTGCCGGTTTAGTCTGATGTAGTTAATTGACTGCTAAAATAGAACTTTTTAACCTTAGTTAAATGGAATGTAGAGGATGTCTTAATATTTAAATTACATTTTTTTTACAGGATATTAATCTCTACAAAAACATTTAATTTGTAAGTTTGTAATTATAGGTATATAATGAAGTTAAGAAAATACAGATATTTAATCGTTGCAGCATTTATGGGCATCTTTCTTTCAAAGATGGTTATTTCTGGTGCGCCTGTATTTTTTTCGGGTATTGACCGCGACATTATGAATGCTGTGATTATGCAAATCGAATTGGAGCATGAAAATGGAAAAGATGCTTCGAAAGATTCTGCTAAATTTAGTGATTATAAAAATGTGCTGTTAAATTACGGTACATTTTCTTACGAACTGTACGAGTCGGCTCATTTTAACCTTAACAACAGTTTTATAGAGCATTTCAAAAGATATGTAGATCCATATCATCCTGCGGTTCCAACCCCGCCGCCTAACTTTATCTAAAAATTTTATTGTTTAACAGCAGGTTTTCTGTGGTTGATGTATTTGTAATTTAAGAGATTGCTGAAGGATTCTCTATGGTTATTTGTGCACAGCCCGGACAATTACCTGACTTTTAAAAACACGAAATATTCGTTAAAATTTATTAGATAATTATAAAGTTATGCAAAAGTTTAAGCCGGCTTTTTCAAGTTCGGACGTGAAAAGTTATATTCTTAAAAAGAATTTAAAGAAAGATTTACCCGCAAGTATTGTGGTTTTCCTGGTGGCCTTACCGCTTTGTTTGGGTATTGCACTGGCCTCGGGCGCCCCTTTATTTGCAGGTATCATATCGGGGATAGTGGGTGGAATCGTGGTTGCAGCATTTAGTGGATCTCAATTAAGCGTAACCGGTCCGGCTGCGGGATTAACCGTAATCGTTTTAGGTGCCATTGCGCAATTGGGCACTTATCAGACCTTTTTACTTGCAGTAGTTCTTGCAGGTGTATTTCAATTGATACTGGGTTTTATAAAAGCTGGTACCATTGGTAATTATTTTCCTTCAAGTGTAATTGAAGGTATGCTGGCTGCAATTGGATTGATCCTTATTTTAAAACAATTGCCACATGCACTGGGCATAGATTCTGATTTTCCGGGTGATGAAGGTTTTTTCCAGAACGACCAGGAAAATACGTTTTCGGCCATTGGAGCGGCTTTTAGTCATTTTAGTGTTGCTGCTATTGTAATCAGTATACTGTCCATCCTGATTTTGATTTTTTGGCCTAAATTTAAAAAATTAAGCATTGTGCCTGCGCCTTTGCTGGTGGTTTTGCTCGGTATTACCGGTTATGTTGCATTTAAAGGTACGGCCTTCGAATTCAGAACCGATCAGATCGTGTCTATTCCGGTTTTTGAAGGCTGGAACGGCTTTATTGGCTTGTTTACAATGCCTGATTTCTCGGCCCTTGGCAATAAAGATGTGTATGTAGTAGCTGTTACAATTGCCGTTGTTGCCAGTCTGGAAACATTGTTAAGTATAGAAGCGGTAGATAAGATCGACCCGATTAAAAGGGTTTCTCCAACGAACCGCGAATTGATTGCACAAGGTGTAGGAAATATGGCAAGTGGTATGCTGGGTGGTTTACCGATGACTTCTGTAATTGTTAGAAGTTCGGCCAATGTAAATGCCGGCGGACGAACCAAAATGAGTGCCATTTTTCATGGTGTTTGGTTGTTGCTGTCGCTGCTCTTTATACCAAATGTAATCAACATGATTCCGCTTTCTTGTTTGGCTGCTATTTTATTGGTTACCGGTTATAAATTAACGCGTATAGCCCTTTTTAAACATATGTATCATAAAGGATGGAGTCAGTTTGTGCCTTTCGTGGTAACGATTCTGGCTGTATTACTTACAGATTTGCTAAAAGGCGTGGCCATAGGTATGATGGTTTCCATTTTCT
>JASLGV010000171.1 GCA_030149995.1 Pedobacter sp. | reverse complement strand
CACCCGCCATCCCGATCGGATCCTTAATTCCAGGCTCGTTATCAATTGTAAACTCTTGTGGCAATACATGGATAATCTCTTCTCCAGGTGGCATTACCAGCTTAAACATATCGTCGATCAGCTTATCGATATCCCTTTTTCCTATTTCATTGTTTAATTCTCTTCTGGTCAGAATGCCTCTGTGCTGTAAACTCTTGATATGCTGCCCCGCTATCCCAACGTTTACCACCTGTATTTCTACATTTGATTGTCCGCTGGCCACTTCTACTGCCTGTGCAATGCCTTGCACGGTTTTCTGAATATTGGAAACCACACCCCGCGTTACGCCAGCCGATTCGGCTTTACCTATTCCTAAAATTTCTACTTTACCATACTGTGTTCTGCGACCCACAATAACACATATCTTAGTAGTACCGATATCCAGACCTACTACGATTGGCGATTGATTGGTAGATTTTACCTTGTCCATATTCGTTAATTTTGTTGAGTTATATACTTTATTCTTCTTAGGGATCTAATTAATTCTTCTTTTCTGCGCCCGGTTTTTTCGGGGTTGCGGTATTTGGCTTAACCGCGGTTACTCCGCTTTTTTCTGCCTTTGCCACAACCTTGGGTGGCTTAGACGTTTCCTCCATTTCGGTGCTATTTTTTATTGCCTCTACTTCCCGGCTTTTTACTGCATTGCCTATAATATCTCTGATAAGGGAATCGGCCACTTTTTGGTGCAGACGCAAACTGTCTGCTGCCGTAACAGGCTTATGCTTTTTAACCTGTGCGGTCGAGTCTCTCTTTTCACAAACAATCTGGTTTGTATATTTAATATTAATGGTTTTATAGGCATCCCAACCAACCTGCGGCATGGCCTTTTTATAAAAAATCAACAGATTTTTCATTTTTATTTCCAGGGAGTCGGCATTTCCTAAGATAATACGCTGATTACCCACCCTCGGTATTAGTTCTATGTCGTTCTTTTTATCAACAACAATCTGTTCTATCTGCGCATCCCATAAGGTATCGCGTTTTATATACAGTGCTGTTCTATACAAATCTTTTGCCAGTTGGGTATGCAGGGTATCTATCCGGTTGTTAAAAAGTTCAGTTATATTCCCGTTCGCCACCAGTACATTGGCTGTAAAATTCGAGGAGACAGGCATTTTCATTCCGTCGTTATCCACATAAAAATCCTGCCCTCCGGCATTTAGTATACGTAAAACCGGCTGTCTTTGTTTTACTTCTATATGTATTACACCGTCCATATCTGCATAAACTTTGGCAAAGCCTATGTATGGATTTGAAGCCAGTTTTTTTTCAATCTGGTGCAGGTTGATCCCGTCCAGGTTCCTTCCCAATAATACGCCCTGATCTTCACGTAAAATGGCGTCAATTTCTTCCCTTTCAATAAAATTATCGGCACCCGGAATCAGTATTTTTACATTGCTGCATTTAACTGTTTTCTTCTTTACATTGATAAAACTTAAAAGCAGCACCAAGCCTGTCAGGCTGCAAAGCCAGGCAAAACTTGTAAAAACCACTTTCCATTTTATACGTTTAAGCATTAATCAATGTATTTTTTAAAGGTTCAATCAAGGTATCAATGTCGCCTGCGCCTACTGTTAAAATCAAGGCAGGTTTCTCTTCTTTTACGTGTTTTAACACCGCTTCTTTTTCATATATACCTTTTTGCTGCAATTGTATTTTATCCAGCAAAAATTTCGCATCAATTCCTTCAATGGGTTTTTCCCTCGCCGGATATATCTCAAGCAACATCAATTCATCGGCCGTACTCAGCACTTCTGCAAATGCATCTGCAAAATCACGTGTACGGGTAAAAAGATGCGGCTGAAAAACCACGGTAAGTTTCCGATCCGGATACAACATCCGAACAGCATCAAAACAGGCTCTCAACTCTTCCGGATGGTGTGCATAATCATCTATATACACCTGTTCTCCGGTATTTACAATATATTCAAAGCGGCGTTTTACGCCTTTAAAGCTTGCAACGGCAGTTTTAATTTTTTCTGCATCAATACCCAGCTTAAGTGCTATTGCAATGGCAACGGTTGCATTTTCTACATTGTGCTTGCCCGGCAGCATCAACTCCAAGCCGGTTATGTGATGCTTATCATCGCGGTAGTCGAAAATAAACTTCGGTCCTGCTACGCTTAAATTTTCTGCACGAACATCGGCCTGTGTGCCGGCCGCATAGGTAATTCCGCTTTTTAGCGGCAACCCTGCGTGTTTATATAGTTGTCCGCCGTTTTTAAGCTGGCTGGCAAATAGCTGAAAAGATTCCTCCAGGTGACTTTTATCGCCGTAAATATCCAGGTGATCGGCATCCATCGAAGTAACCACGGCTACATCAGGATGTAATGTTAAAAAAGAGCGGTCATACTCATCCGCCTCAACCACAACAACATTATTGGAACCAAACAATACATTGCTGTTGTAATTGCTGGTAATCCCACCCAAAAATGCCGTACAATCGTATCCTGTATCTTTAAGTAAATGCGCTACAATAGAAGAAGTGGTTGTTTTACCATGCGTGCCGGCTACCGCTATACAGAACATGCCACGACTGATGATTCCCAATACTTCTGATCGTTTCTTTAAATCGAAACCATTATTTTTAAAATGATTCAGAATAGCTGAATCTTTTGGAATAGCAGGCGTAAAAACAACCAGAACATTCTCCCCCCCGGCATTAAAAGTTGAAGGGATGGTTTTTACATCATCGTTATAAGAAATTACAATGCCTTCCTGTTCCAGGGTTTTGGTTAATGCAGTACGGGTTTTATCATACCCGCAAACCAAACAGCCCCGTTTGGCAAAATAGCGTGCAAGTGCACTCATACCGATGCCACCGATACCCACAAAATACACCTTGCCTATTTTACCTAATTCCATTATTTATTTTTTACCAGTCCTGCTAACTGTTTCTTTACTATTTAACCAACTTGAGTACTTCTGTTGCAATCCGTTCATCTGCTTCGGGCAAAGCCATCCGGCCAATGTTTTCGGAGAGCGTTGCACCATGCTCCTTATCGTTCAGCAGCCTTAAAGCTGTTTGCACCAATGTATCTTCTGCTGCATTATCATTTACCAAAACGGCTGCATTATTTTTTACCAGCGCCATGGCATTTTTGGTTTGATGATCTTCCGCTACATTTGGCGAAGGCACCAGTATAACTGGTTTTTTAATCAAACAAAGCTCGGCAATCGTTCCTGCACCTGCACGACTTACAATTACATCAGCGGCGGCATAAGCCAGATCCATTTTATTTAAAAATTCGAGAATCCGCACATTCGGATGGTAGTCCAACCCTAAACGTTCTATAATCCCTTTATAATAAAATTTACCCGTTTGCCAGATCAGCTGTACATCCTGATCCACAATTTCTTTCAGGTGTTTTTCAATACTTTTATTCAAGGTACCCGCACCTAAACTTCCGCCTGTTACCAGGATGGTTTTCTTCTGCGGATCCAGTTTTAACAATTCTGCACCTGCATATCGCTTACCTTTAATATCTACCACTTCCTGCCGAACGGGATTACCAGTTTTCAGGATTTTACCGGCCGGAAAAAACTGGTTCATATCATCAAAAGCCACACATATTTTTGATGCTTTCTTTCCAAGCCACTTATTGGTTATACCTGCATACGAGTTTTGTTCTTGTATCAGATATGGAATACCTGCGGCCGAAGCTGCATACAGCAAAGGTCCCGAAGCATACCCCCCAACACCCACCGCTACATCTGGTTTAAATGATCTGATGAGCTGTTTTGCTTTCAGTACACTTCCAATCATTTTAAAAGGAAGTGCCAGATTCTTAACAATAGAACCGCGCTGAATTCCACTAATATTTAAACCAACAATTTTATATCCGGCAGCAGGAACTTTTTCCATTTCCATACGGCCCGTTGCCCCCACAAATAAGATCTCACAATCCGGTACCATGCGTTTCAATGCATTGGCTATGGCAACGGCGGGAAAAATATGCCCGCCTGTGCCACCACCTGATATGATAATTTTTGGGGAATTATTCATTTTTAATATTTATTACTGAATTGTTCCGGCAACTTCCGGCGTTACCTGCAATTCATTTACATTTATTATTTTCTATATTATTAAAGGCATGTATTATGCCATTGCTGGTATTTCTCCAACAATTACTTTATTTTTTGTTTTGTCTTTATCGCCTTTTATGGCCTCTTCATTCTCTTCAACGTCTTTACTTACGCTCAAAATAATACCAAAGGCCACACTGGTAAAGATCATAGATGTACCGCCCATACTAACCAGCGGTAATGGTACACCGGTAACCGGCCCCAAACCCACGGCTACAGCCATGTTGGCAAATGCCTGTATGGTTAAACTAAAACTCAGTCCGGCCGCCAGCAAGGCTCCGAAAGCTTTGGGCGCCTTGGTTACTATTTTTATACAGCGGTATAAAAGCACCAGGTAAAGCGCCATAATCACAAGTCCGCCAATGGTACCCCATTCTTCAATAATAATGGCGAAAATAAAATCAGAATAGGGATGTGGAAGAAAATTGCGTTGTGTACTGTTACCTGGCCCTTTACCAAAAATACCGCCAGTAGCCAGTGCAATTTTAGCCTGATCTGCCTGGAAAGTTTTATCAGAATGCTGCATTTCAGGGTGCATGTAGGTGTTGATCCTGGACATGTATGTTTTTCTTCTTGGCCCGAGGAAAAACACAAACATCAGCAAGACAAAACCACCTGCACAAACAATGGCAATTTGCTTAATACTGATCCGGCCAATAATCA
>JASLGV010000021.1 GCA_030149995.1 Pedobacter sp. | reverse complement strand
GCGGTCTTCAGCGTCCTTACCGGCATCATGTCCTTTCCAGATAATTTCGCCAAAAGTGGCAAATGATTCGTTAACGGTTAAGTTAGACCAGGATTCTGCCGTTACATAATCGCCAAACCACTGATGAAAAAGTTCGTGGGCAATGGTTCCTTCCTCATTAGCATCCAGCAATTCGCGGTCTGTTTTCTGAATGTGTTCCCCATGTAAGGTGGCCGTTGTATTTTCCATCGCACCCGAAACATAATCCCGTACAACAACCTGCGCATACTTGTTCCATGGATAATCTACCCCCAGAATATCGCTGTAAAACCGCATCATTTCAGGTGTTTTACCAAAAATTTGTTTGGCATACGGTGCGTATTTAGGCTCCAGGTAGTAATTCACCTCTTTACCCTTATAACTGTCTTTGTAAATTTTAAAATCGCCCACAGCCATCATAAAAAGATATGGCGAATGCGGCAAATCCATTTTCCAGGTATCTGTACGCGTACCGTTTTGATTTACTTTCTGACTAATCAGCTTTCCGTTAGAAAGGGTAACATATTTGTTTTTAACCGTCATCGAAATTTCGGCTGTTGTTTTCTGATCCGGCTTATCAATGGTTGGAAACCAGGCCGAAGATGCTTCTGTTTCGCCCTGTGTCCAGATTTGCGTTGGCTTATCCTTATCTGTGCCATCAGGGTTAATAAAATACAAACCCTTTGCATCGGTAATGGCCTCACTACCATGCGCCTTCAGCTCATCGGGCTTTGCGGTGTAAGCAATATAAATGGTGTAATTTTCGGTATTAAGGTACTTTTTATTTAAGGTAATATACAGTTTATCATCGTTATACGTATATTTTAATGATGTATTGCCTTTTGTACCCTGTAAGGCAACCTCTTTAATATCCATGCCCTTGGCGTCGAGTGTAAGGGAATCGGTTGCATAAAAATGAGGTTTAAGCGTAATCCAGGCTTTACCGTATAAATATCTTTTTGCATAGTCGAAACTTACGTCCAGCTTGGTATGCACCAGGTCATTTATTTTCGTTGCGGTTGCCCGGTAAACGGGATTTACATCTTTAGGGGGTAGAATTTGTGCATTTACTGATGAAAAGCTGCATAACACAGCTAAGCCCAGTAATGCCGGAATCATGTTTTTTTTCATAAAGAAATATTAAAAGTCATGTGGTATATGTGTGGCAATAAAGTTACAAAACAAACTAACTGTCTGGAACTTTTCAACACTTTATAATTGGTAAAGCTCCATATTTTTTTGTTGATTTGTATAAACCAGCCCCATAATTCAAGTAATATCCGGGGATAAAAAGAACATCCGATGAAAACAAATATCAGTGCTGTTTTAAAACAATTAGGAATTGAGGATTTAAATGCCGGCTTTAGTACAGGTTCTACCTGGGGAAGCAGCCAGGCAGCAAAAACAATCGATAGCTTTTCGCCTGTTGATGGCGAAAGAATTGCATCTGTGCAGGTAGCTTCAGAACAGGATTACCACCAGGTAGTTGCCACGGCAAAACAGGCTTTTTTAAGCTGGCGTAAAGTACCGGCACCTAAACGTGGTGAGATTGTACGTCAGTTTGGTGATGCACTCAGACATCATAAAGAAGCCCTGGGTACCCTGGTTTCGTACGAGATGGGAAAAAGCCTTCAGGAAGGTTTTGGTGAAGTGCAGGAAATGATCGACATCTGCGATTTTGCTGTTGGCCTTTCGCGTCAGCTGTATGGCTTAACCATGCACAGCGAGCGTCCCAATCACCGTATGTATGAACAATGGCACCCACTTGGCGTAGTCGGCATTATTTCCGCCTTCAATTTCCCGGTAGCCGTTTGGAGCTGGAATACGGCCCTGTCATGGGTATGCGGAAATGTTTGTGTTTGGAAACCTTCAGAAAAAACACCTTTAACAGCCATTGCCTGCCAGCGGATTATTGCCACCGTATTTAAAGCCAATGATGTACCCGAAGGCGTTTCAAATTTAATTATCGGCGATGCTTCCCTGGGACAATTACTGAGCAACGATACACAAATACCATTGGTTTCGGCTACGGGATCTACCCGCATGGGTAAAGCCGTGGCAACAGCCGTTGCCGGCCGCCTGGGTAAGAGCCTGCTGGAACTTGGCGGCAACAACGCCATTATTATTTCAGAACATGCCGATCTGGACATGAGCCTGATTGGGGCCGTATTTGGTGCGGTTGGTACTGCCGGACAGCGTTGCACAACAACCCGCCGCCTGATTATACACGAAAAAGTATACGATACTTTTAAAGATAAACTCGTTAAAGCCTATGGCCAGCTCCGCATCGGCAATCCTTTAGATCAGCACAACCACGTTGGCCCGCTAATCGATCAGGATGCGGTAACCAATTACCTGAATTCTATTGAGCAATGTAAAGCAGAAGGCGGAAACTTTCTTGTAGAAGGCGGCGTACTTACCGGTGATGCATACAACAGCGGATGTTATGTAAAACCATGCATTGCTGAAGTTAAGAATGATTACCAGATTGTTCAGCACGAAACCTTTGCGCCTATCTTATACCTCATTAAATACAAAACCCTGGAAGAAGCCATTGAACTTCAAAATGGCGTGCCTCAAGGCTTATCATCGGCCATTATGACTTTAAACCTGCGCGAAGCAGAACAGTTTTTAGCCGCCTGGGGTTCTGATTGTGGTATTGCCAATGTAAACATTGGTACATCAGGTGCCGAAATTGGGGGCGCCTTTGGAGGTGAAAAAGAAACCGGTGGTGGCCGCGAAAGCGGATCTGATGCCTGGAAAGCTTATATGCGCCGCCAAACCAATACGATTAATTATGCTGATACCCTGCCGCTGGCACAGGGTATTAAATTCGATTTATAATTTATACAGCCGGTTTTCTTTTATCATTTTTATAGAAGAAAACCGGCTTTTTCTGTAATTACTATATCAAAATACACAAAACCTTTTAATTGCAAATGCATCTTATCTAACTTTAGCACATGGAAAACATAGCAGGAAAAAATGCGCTGATTACAGGCGCAGGTAAAGGTATTGGAAAAGCTGTTGCCATTGCACTGGCAAATGAAGGCGTAAACATCGGTTTACTGGGCCGGACCCAAAGCGATCTGGATAAACTCGCCTCCGAACTGACAACATTGGGTGTACAAGTGAGTATTGCAACCGCCGATGTAAGCGATGTGAACGCGGTAAATAAAGCTGTAGAAAAAGTACAAAGTGAATTGGGCTCGATCGATATTCTGATTAACAATGCCGGGATTGGCCGTTTCGGAAAATTTTTAGAGTTACCGGTAGAAGCCTGGGAAGAAGTTATAAAAATTAACCTGCTGGGACCTTATTATGTTACAAGAGCGGTGATCCCGCAAATGATCGAAAAGCAAAGTGGCGATGTGGTAAACATTTCAAGTACCTCGGCGCAAAGCCCTGCAGCCGTAACAAGTGCTTACTCAGCATCAAAAGCGGCATTAGTTGCTTTATCAACTTCGCTTATGCAGGAAATGAGAAAACACAACATCCGGGTTACTTCTTTAACGCCAAGTACCACAGCAACCGATATGGCCCTTGATCTTAAATTAACAGACGGCAACCCCGAAAAAGTGATGCAGCCCGAAGATCTGGCCGAGCTGATTGTAGCACATTTAAAATTAAACAAAAGGGTATTTGTAAAAGAGGCCGGTATCTGGTCTACCAACCCTTAAAAAGCAGTAAACAAAAAATGCCCGGATTAAATCCGGGCATTTTACTTAATAGCGGCACCAGGTACTTAAAAAATCTTATCCAGCAATTCAACTTTCACTTCTTCTTTGCGACTGGCCAGGCTATTTGCAACCGGTTTTTCATCAAGACTGATGTTTGTATTGGCCGCTGAAAAATCATTCATTTTTATTCTTCCCTCCACACTCATCACAGCGGTATATTGATCGGTTGTACCTTCGAGCGTAAGCTGTGCCTGATCTTTCACAGTTGTATACAAGCTAACCGCATTTGTTTTGATGTGCGCGGTAGCCGCATCTTTTAAAACAACCTGTAAGTTTAACAAGTTAAAGGTTCCTGATGTGGTTACACTCGACGTATTCGATGCTTCTACAGCCGATAAGTTATTTACATGCACCACAACTGTCAGGGCATCTTTGTTAAAGGAACTGATGCGAAGCTCTGAACCTTGTTGCTGGATGAATGCATTTTTTGAATAATAATGATCGTATACATCTACCTGTTCTTTTACTCCCTGGATCAAAATCAGGTTAACCCGACCACTTACTACAATTTTAGATACGTTTTTAACTTGTGTTAAACTGGTATATCCGGCACGTATTTCTGTTGCCTGACTTGTCAGGGCTATGGTGCTTAACATTACAACTGTAAACGCAGCAACAAACATTTTTTTAATAGAATTTTTCATAACAATCTTATTTAATATTTTAAAAATCAAACCTTTATAAAAACTTTTCTTTCGAGCTGTTTTGTAAATAAGATGTCGTTTGGAATAAAAAGTTTCACCGATCTTAAGCCTTTTATACCATTGCTCGGTAACCATAGACGAACGCCCGAATTAAATAGACAAAACCAGGTGTTTAAAAACCATTAATCAGTACGTAAGATTTTCTTTTTGTTAAAAAAAGTTAAAGACTCTTTTAACTAATTAATTAGTTATATATTAGAGCCAACTTAAACCCTAACTACAAAAAAACCTATTCATGAAGAAAAGACTACTGCTGTTGTGCCTTTTCATCCCACTTTCGTTTATGCTAAAAGCACAGGTTGCGCATAGCGTTAAGGGACGAATTATAGACACTGCTTCAACTGCCATTCTGGGAGGCACATCCATTTCTGTACTCAATGCCAAAGATTCTACACTTGTTAAATTTACCCGTTCCAATGAAAGCGGATATTTTGAAATTTCCAATATCCGCAATGGTAAATACATCCTGCTGGTTTCCTATCCGCGATATGCCGATTTTGTGGATCATTTTACCCTCGATTCGACCAGGCAAACAATAGACTACGGCAAGATAAACCTGGTTGGGAAAGCAAAACTCCTGGCCGATGTAATCATTAAAGGAAACCGGGCGGCCATCAAAATTAAAGGCGATACCACCGAGTTTGATGCCGCGGCTTACAAAATTGAACCCAATTCAAAAGTAGAAGACCTGATTAAGCAGTTTCCGGGTATTCAGGTTGATAAAGACGGTAAGATTACTGCACAAGGGCAAACCGTAGAGAAAGTATTGGTAGACGGGGAAGAGTTCTTTGGTGATGACCCCACGCTGGTAACCAAAAACCTGCGTGCCGATATGGTTGATAAGGTGCAGCTTTTTGATAAAAAAAGTGACCAGGCAACCTTTACCGGCATAGACGATGGCATTAAAACCAAAACGCTTAATGTTAAGCTGAAGGAGGATAAGAAAAATGGTTATTTCGGCAAACTGGAAGGAGGCCTCGGTACCGACGACTATTACCAGACACAAGCAATGGCCAACATCTTTAAGGGCAAAAAGAAATTTTCGGCGTTCGGGCTTCTGGGCAATACCGGAAAGGTAGGCCTTGGCTGGCAAGACAGTAATAAATATGGCACCGGCTCCAATGCACAATTTTCTGACGACGGCTCTATTTACATAACTTCGAGCGGTGATGATTTTGAATCCTTTGATGGAAAATACCGTGGCCAGGGGATTCCTGTTTCCAGAAGTGGTGGTATACATTACGACAATAAGTGGAACAATGACAAGGAAACTTTAAACACGAATTATAAAATTGGTCAGATCAAATTAGATGGCGAAAGAAATAACATCAGCCAGAACAACCTCTCATCTGGCGTCATTAACAATACATCGGCACAGGAGTTCAGCAACGACATGTTCAGACAAAAGCTCGATTTTATGTACGAGATTAAACTGGACACCACAACAACCTTAAAAGTAAGTACCGACGGAACCCTTAAAAATTCAAAAACGGCTAACAGTTACAAAACGGAGAGCACACGTGGAGATAACAGTTTATTGAACAAAAGCATTCGAAATCTGGAAAATGAAACAGATGATCAGACGTTCAATTTCTCGGCCTTTTTAACCAAGCGACTAAAGAAAAAAGGACGTACCTTCTCTTTAAACTTAAGTCAGCTGGTAAGCAAGAGCAATGCAGATGGTTACCTCAATTCTAAAAATGATTTTTACAACACCAGTGGGGCCTTTGACAGTTCACAAGTTGTAAACCAACGGAAAGTAAATGATATTAAAAATAATGCATTCAGGTCTAACCTTACGTATACAGAGCCGATTTCAAAAACCTTATCCGTTATTTTAAATTATGGACTGAGCCTGATAAACGGACAATCAGACAGAAAATCTTTTAACCAATCGGCCAATGGCAATTACGATTTGCTCGATACACAATTCAGTAATAACTATGAACTTAACCAGGTTATTAACCAGGCTGGTGCAATTTTTAATTACAAAACCGGAAAATCGACTTTCAATTTTGGTTCAAAGTTTAGTGCAGTAGATTTTAAACAAAAAGATTTGTACAACGATAAAAACTACAACCGGAATTTTATTAACTACATGCCACAGGCATCATTCCAGTATAAGTTTTCTCAACAAAAAGCATTAAATATTAGCTACTCAGGGAACACCAATCAACCGTCTATAGACCAAATCCAACCGGTTCGGGTTAATACAGATCCCCTCAACGTTGTTGTTGGTAATCCAAACCTGAAACCTTCCTTCGCAAGTTATATTAATGCGTACTATAATTCTTACAAAGTGCTTACCAGTCAATCCATCTGGCTAAGCGGATCCTATGGCTTTACCGCTAATCCGATTATTAGTAATGTAATTACAGATGCAACCGGAAAAAGCACCTACCAATCGGTAAACCTTTCGGGAAAAACGCCATCCAATTATTACTTCTATGGCAGCTTTAATCAGAAAATCAAAGCACTGGATATGAATGCAGGGGTTTTCCTGAATACAAATGGTAACTCTTCGTATAATTTCATCAACAATGCATTAAATAAAACGGAAAGTTATACCTATGGAGGTGGCTTGAACCTCTCCAAGTATGCGGAAAAAAAATACAGCTTTTACGCCAATTTTGGACCAACATATAATATTTCAAGGGCTTCTGTACAACCAAACCTAAACAGCAACGGATGGGGTTTCAATGGAAGTGGCTCTGTAACCG
>JASLGV010000369.1 GCA_030149995.1 Pedobacter sp. | reverse complement strand
GAATTCTTCTTGTAGCTTGAGTTATACAGAATGATAAAAGATTGTGTGAAATGAAAGAAATGATGGAGCGGTGTGCAGGAGAAATAATTAAAACGGTACCAGACAGGTAATGTATTTATCTAACTTAATTACAAGTTATTTTAACATGCAACAAAATCCCGGATTGAAGGCAATTGAATTTGAACCAAAATAAACAACTCACCAATTCATCAGAATTAGTGAGTTGAAAAAACGGATCTTATGGACAGTTCCTGGTAGAGAACAAGGTCCGGTACAACATATATTATATGTGCCCGATTTTTTACAAGATTTATTTGCTAAGATCCCTTTTTAAGGTATAATCTTTAGATTCTTTTGTTTTTGGATTGATAATGGTTAGTGTTACCGTATTCATAGATTTAGGTTTATAAACAACTAAATATGCACGGTCTTTGTAGGTTGCCTCACAATACATTTCATAAGGTATACCGCCTTCATTTTCAGTAATCTCTAATGTTTTGTATTCGCCTGTCGTTTTCCCGGCATCTACGAGGTAGATCTGTAAATCCGATATAAAATCTGTTTTTTTATCGTAAATGAATTTTAAAGAAACGAAACCTTTATATTTCATTTCGACTTTATTCGGAACTTTAGAGGTTGTTTTGTTTTCTGTAGCAGAAACCCTGGTTTTCTGTGCAAATGTTAGGGCCTGAATTGAAAATAATAATAAAAGCGCTGTGATGATTTTCTTCATACTTGTTTAATTATTTAGTTTATGATTAATTTATTCTTTTAAAGATATTTTTTGACAGAAATTCCAATATGTTTTTAACCCATTACAGAGTTAAAGCATAATCATAAAAGCAAATGGTTAGTAGGCAATGGGTTAAGGTATGCCAGCTCTTTAATCTTAAGATGCAATGGTTTTACCGCGTAACCTGTTCGGCGAGTAACCATAAGTCTGCTTAAATGCAGTACTAAAGTTTGAGATACTTTTATAGCCAGATAAAGTACTTATCTGCTGAATTGTCAGGTTTGTATCCAGTAAATGTTTGCGGGCCATCTCCATCCGCGTCTCTTGCAGATAGCCGAATACAGTGCTGCCAAAAATAGATTTAAAGCCACTTTTAAGTTTCGTCTGATTGATACCCAGTTTACGGGCAAGTTCCATAATTGTAAATGGACTATCCAGGTTTTCGCGAATCAGAACCGCTGCATATTTAATCCGTTCTTCGTCTGCAGGTGAAAGCGGATGTTGAGTATGGTTGTTTTCAGAACTTTCGTGTAAATAAGCAATTAATTCATACACTTTTGATTCCAGGTAGATTTTTTTAGTCAACCCCTCAAAAGTACAATTCCTGATTGCCTGAATGGTACTGTAGATTTTGGGCGTTACCTTAATTTCGTGGGGCGAGAGTTTAGCACTAAGGTTATGCTCGATGGCATGTAAAAAACGATCCATTATTTTACTTTCCCCTGCATAATTCGCAAAGATAGACAGTGGAAGATGAACGTCAAAAGTATGATAAGAATGGTCTTTGTTGAAGGATATCCTGGCTTTATTTTCTTCTGCAGAAAGCGCGGTAATGTTGCTCGACATGGCCGGTGCCAATATCCTGTTGACCGAATTATTTTGATAATAAATATCCTGATCAGACAAATTAAAGTGCATTTCCAGTAAAGGAGACTCACCTTTTCCATATATGGTGATATCTTCATTAAGGTTGTAGCCGCCCTGAAGGATGCTTAAATCATCTTTAACCTGATATTCTTTATAACAAATTTCTCCCTTTGAAGTCAATAGCCTGATTTGTTCCGTGGCTTCAATACCAGGAGTAGGCAGCTCAATATCGCCCAGGCTGGCAGATGAAAGAAATTCACTAAAATCGTTACCCTGAAATATAAACCCCATAATAAACTTCCATTCTCAAAACTAATACTTCCTAATTCATAAATACCCACCTGAACAAAAGAGATACCTTTGCCTCACAAATTTAGTTTATAATTAGTTTAAATAAAAGACTTTGATTAAAGTTATACTTACTTATTGCTTATTGTCTATTTGTATGGCAGGAATTGCCTGTCCTGTACAAATTTATATTTACAATCAGACGGGCAAGGCAGTTCCCAATATAACGGTTACCATCGATGGGGTTATAAAAGGAAATACCAATGATCTGGGTATCCTAACCGTTGAACTGATAAAGGGAAAACACATCCTTCAGTTACACAACCGCAATACATTTTTGAAACAGACAGAAATAAATACCGATTGCAATCAGTTAGACCGGTTTGATGTTGAGTTAAAGAACCTGGAAAACAAATCAATAGGACTTAACGAGGTGACCATAAAATCTGCAAATGTTAAAGAATCCATCCAGCAGTCGCCTTTTTCAGTTCAGGTAATCGATTTGCAAAAATCTTATGATAAGGGGGGCGATGTAGGCGATGTATTGAACAGGGCATCTGGCCTGAGACTGCGCAGCGACGGTGCCGTTGGATCAGAAGTACAGATTAATTTAGGTGGCCTGCAGGGAAAAGCGGTAAAACTGTTTAAGGATGGAATCCCCATCGAATTATTTGGCCATGGTTTCAGCCTGGGTACTATTCCTGTTAATATGCTCGAAAGCGTAGAAATCTATAAAGGTGTGATGCCTTTATACCTGGCTTCCGATGCTTTGGGTGGCGGTGTAAATCTTGTATCGAGAAAAGACAATAAGAATTTTGCAGAACTGTCTTATGAAACAGGTTCATTTAACACACACCGGGCAACCGCTAATGGGTTATGGAGAAACAAAGCAAAGACCTGGTATATCGGAACCAACAGTGCTTTCAATTATTCAGACAATAATTATACCGTTAACGCTCCTCAAACAACGAGTCCTGTTACCTATAAGGATGCTAAGCGCTTTCACGATGCCACCAATACCTACTATGCCGAAGGATATGCAGGTATTCAAAACAAAACATGGGCAGACGATCTGCGGCTTACCCTGATTAGCTCCAGTTTCTATAAAGAAATACAGCACGATTCGCAAATGGACAAAGTATATGGCGAGGCTTATTCGAAAGAGAAAAATTATACCAGTTTACTCACCTACAACAAGCGTTTTTTGAATGAACGAATGAAAGTAAATGCTGTTGCAACCTACAGCATCTTTAAAACTAAATTTATTGATACGGCAACAGTCAGGTATGGTTGGGATGGACAGATTATCGGTCGCAATTTACGGCCTGGTGAAATTAACCAGGGCAATAACCAGCAGATTGATTATAAGTTCTTTTCTTCCCGCTTAAATGTTTCTTATGATCTTTCTGATAGGCATGTACTTGATTTTAGCGAATTGTATTATCAGCAAAACCGCAGGGGAAGTGATCCGCTGGGAGCCATTTCGGCCATAGAAAATATTGATGTATTGAGCGTGCCGGCATCATACCGCAAAGATAATACTGCTCTTGGTCTCCGTAGTAATTGGCTGAACAAAGAAATAGAGAGCGTGGTGGCCCTCAAATACTACCAGTTCAAAACAGTTGGATACACCACAGATAATTTCGGTATGGGATTTCGCTCTACAGGCAGCGGACAACAGCTTGGTTACCTGGCGGGCTTAAGATGGAAACGCGGAAATTATCTGATCAAATCTTCTTACGAATATGCCACCCGGCTGCCAGACGAATATGAAATTTTTGGAGATGCCCGGTTGATTAAGGAGAACATGGACTTAAAACCCGAAAAGAGCCATAACATAAACCTGAACGGGCAATATCGTGTACAAGATGGCGAGCGTAGTTTTACACTTTCTGGCGGGCTTTTTTACCGCAAAGTTCAGGACATTATATTTCTTCAGCTGGATATTCCTTTTAGCCGCTACATCAATTATGAACGGGCAGAAGTTAAAGGCTTTGAGCTGGAGTCAAGTTATGCACCTTCCAGGTATTTTGATTTTGGTGCCAATGTAACCTACCAGGATATACGGAGAGTAGGAATTGAAGAAGCCATGTTTAAAAATTTAGAAGGTTCGCGCGTTCCCAATGTGCCTTTCTTTTTTGGAAATTTCTGGTTTAATACGTTTTTCAGGAATGTTTTTGAAAAAGGCGACCGAATGGAATTCAACTGGAATGGTAATTATACCCACCGGTTCTTTTTGCAGGCCATACCAAAGAACCAGGAACCCGGACTTTTCAAAAAAGTAGAAGATTTTCAAACCTCTTTAATCATTCCACGCGATGGCAGATTGGGCCAGCTGGCAAACAACGCAGGCGTGTATTATCACTTTGCAAAACCTAAACTTTCGCTGGCGGCAGAGTGCAGAAATATTGGGAATGTTAAGCTCTACGATAATTTCAATGTACAAAAGCCTGGCCGGGCCTTTTATCTCAAATTACGATATCAGTTTTTTTAATCACATAAATATATATAAGAATTCATATGAAACGTAACAACTTTTACGCCATGATGATTGGTTTTTCTGCACTGGCATTTTTAGGAGCTTGTAGCAAGAGTAAAACAGATGATCCAAAACCTGCCGATGGCGATCTGCCAAAAAATGAAACCTGGGTAATCTACAATGCCAATGCGAACTGGAGTGGTGGAATCTATGCTTTGAAAGACAACAAAGCAAGAGAATTAGACCTTTCAAAAATTCCGTTTTTCCAGGTTACCAGCTCGCTGGGTGGCAGAACGTTGGGGAAAAACCTTTATAAAGTAAACAGTGCCTCTAATGCACAGGGAATCCTGAAAATGAGTATTAACGCCGCAGGTAGGGTAGTGGAAGACAAATTTTTGCCTTCACTTTCAACCGCTTACATTTCTAACTATCTGGTGGTAAGCCCAACCGAAGGTTACTACTGGGACGATGTAAGAGGTGGATTAAAAGTGCAGAAGTTTAATCCAACTACCATGGAACGTACTGGAGAAATTGACTTTAGCTCCTTATCTGAAGGTTTGCCAGACGAATCTGCAGGTCAGTTAATTCTTGCTAAACGCGATGATAAGCTTTATGTAGATCTGCTGCTGGGTACTAAATTAGCGGGCGACTGGCAGGTATCACCAAAAAATAAAGAAGTAGCCATCGCGGTTTACGATTTAACGAATAACAAGATTTTGAATGTAACCAGGTTCGGCGGAACCACCAACCTGGGTGTTTTTATCGACCATGTCTTGTGGGGCCTTGATGAGAAAACAAAAGATCTTTACTTTGTTGCCGTTGGCGATATGAAAAGACAGCCAATTGATTATTCATCTAAAATTCTGCGTATCAAAAGTGGTCAGACAACCTTCGATTCGACCTTTTCAATTGACATAAAGAACTACCAGTTCCCGGCTGAATTTAACAGGTTATTCGTATACGACAGTAAAATTTATACCACCATTCCATCACGTGCCGTATCTTATTATGGTGGTGCACAACATGGTGTTACCTATAGAAGCGATGTTTGGTATTGGAATGAAATTGACGCAACAACTAAAAAAGCGAAACAACTTCCCATCCCGGCCGATAGTTTTTACGGTACCCAGAACCCGTTTTTGCATAATGGAGAGATTTATTTCCTGTCAAACAACACAACAGAAGGTTATTCAGGTGTAAATCAGTATAATCCTGCAACAGGCATTACAAAAGAAACTTTCCACCTGAAAGGAAGTGGAAGATTGAATGGCTTTAACATCATTACCGACTAAGGTTATTGTACCGTTACATCAATCTTAATTTTTTACCCATAAATATAAGCGCAGGCTTTTTCATTTAAATGAATTAGCCTGCCCTTTTTTAAATCAAACCACCATGATTAAGAGGACTAAGGGGAAAATTGGTCTTTTAAAAAGAATTAACAACTGGCTACACCTATGGCTTGGATTGGTATCAGGTATAATTGTATTAATCGTTTGTATCACAGGTTGTATATGGGTATTTAACGTAGAAATTACCGGTTTTCTGGAACCTGAAACTAAAATAGAACGACAGGATAAACCGGTACTGAAGCCCTCCGAACTGATTAGAATAGCCACTAAACTTTATCCCGATAAAGTGCCTGCTTATGTAAATTACCTGCAGGGAAGAACCGCCGATCTGGGTTTAAGAACTGTTAATGCGGGTGTAGGTGGAGGGAAAAGTGATAACTTAACGCTGAAGATCAATCCATATACAGGAGAAGTAGTTCAGGTAGTGTCAAATAGTAAGACCGGGGGCGATTTTTTCTCCTTTATCTTAAGTGGACATCGTTTTCTTTGGATGCCTGCTAAAATTGGCCGGCCTATTGTAAACTATGGTACCCTGGTTTTTGTGGTTTTGCTAATCACAGGTCTCATCTGGTGGTACCCTAAAAAATGGAATAAAGCTGCCCGGCAAAGGAATTTTAAAATTAAATGGGATGCCTCCTTTAAAAGGCTGAATCTCGATCTGCACAATGTGTTGGGCTTTTATGCTTTCTTATTGCTGGCGGCTCTTGCCTTTACAGGTATGGTATATGGCATTAAATGGTATAACGAAGGATTTTATTGGGTAACATCTGGCGGAGAAAAACTTTTGGCATACGAACAATTAGAGTCAGATACTCTGCAGAAAGGAAAGTTTTACCCATCTGGTCAGGCAATGGATATGGCCTGGAATAAAGTAATCCGCAAGCATCCCGGATCTATGGGGTTTTATTATAAATTTCTGGATACTTCGCAGGCCAGTGCAGTTATTGATATTGCAGTTTTTCCCAATAAAGGGCAGTTTTTTAATACCATCGGATATACATTTGACCAGCATTCCATGAAAGAATTTAGGCGTAAAGATTACTATTCAATTCCCTTTGAGCAGGCATCCTTTGGGCAAAAAATCAGGAAAATGAACTATGATATCCATGTAGGCAGTATATGGGGCCTACCCGGAAAAGTGCTGGCCTTTTGTGCGTCGCTTATCGGGGCAAGCCTTCCCATAACCGGTTTCCTGATCTGGTACGGGCGTAAGTTCAAAAAGAAGCGCAATAAAAAAGCAGACTAAATTATCTGCCAGTACAATTAATAAAAATTCATCAAACTAAATTTAATAGATCAATATGAAAAAGTGGAACATTTTAATACTTGCAATCGCATTCAGTTTTATAACCAGCAACCTGTTTGCACATGCACTCTGGATAGAGACCGCAGCAACCGGTAGCATTGGGAAAGAACAAACCGTTAAAATTTATTATGGCGAATATGTAGAAAACGAACGTGATGAAGTAAGTAAATGGTATTCGGATATTAAAGAATTTAGTCTTTGGTTGATAACCCCAGGTCAGGAAAAAATACAACTTAAAACCACTCCTGGCACCAATTATTACGAAGCCAGGTTTGCGCCGTCCACTAATGGAACCTATACATTGGCCGTTAGTCACCAGGCAAAGGAATTGGGTGGAAATACCCGTTATCACTTTTTAAGCACTGCAGAGGTTACCGTGGGTAAACCAGTAATTAGAAATGAGGCAGCCGTTAACCCATTGCAAATACAAAAAACAGATGCTACACCTATTCTCTTGAATAAAACTGTAGAACTCAAAGCATTTCTGAATAACCTGAAGGCAGACCATAAAAAAGTTTCGGTTTTTTCACCAAATGGCTGGACTAAAGAATTAACCACGACTGCCGATGGAGCCATTTCATTTGTACCACCTTTTCGTGGCAGGTATGTAATCGAAATTTCCGATATGGAAAAAGTAGCCGGCGAACATTATGGTAAACCTTACGAAGAAACCTGGAAAGGTGCCACTTATAGCATTGAAGTAAAATAAAGAAAACATTACCATAATAGCGGCAGTCTGAATAATGTGCAGGCTGCCGTTATTGCGGCTATCAATTTAAAATTGCATTGCAGTCTGCCCGCCATACAGCAGGCCCATCCGTAAACCTTGTTAGCAGTCTGTTTTTATTCAATTCCTGTTTTGTTTTGGAAGTTTTTTTGCCTGATTTGGAGAAACTAACTGAGTTGTAAATTATTTCAACCCAGGATTACACTTATGACATGTGTACTTCATTATAGTTATAAACTTAATCATCGTTTTTTTATATAGGAGTCAAATAAATTACGGGCTGTTTTTTGTTGGTAAATCGCAAACAAAGAACAAAATTATAGATGAATGAATTGTCGTGCATCTGGGATATGGTAAACAAGAAAAAACCATAGGTAAAATGAATGATCTTTTGGAGAGAAATTAATTAGGTTATTTTCAATCTTTAATGTTTATCTCCAGGGGTAGAAAAGAATACCAATTTTAAAAATAGAATCTAAACAGCTTCAAACAAAAAAAGCCCACTTTTCAGTGAGCTTTTTTTCAGTAGCGGGGAGCAGGATCGAACTGCCGACCTCAGGGTTATGAATCCTGCGCTCTAACCATCTGAGCTACCCCGCCGGGTGTTAAATATTTATCTTATCTTGTAAATATTTACCGTGGTTATTTTTTCGAGTTGCAAATATAGAATTAAATTCCTTTCTTTAGAAAAATAAATAAAAAAAAGTTGTAAGACTTTACTTGAAAAGGAATTAGCATGGCTGAAAAGAAAAAATTTACGCTCGAGTACGAAATTAAATCGTCGCCAAGGATACTATACAGCTTCATTAGTGAGCCAAATGGGCTGGCCCAATGGTTTGCCGATAATGTAAACTTTCGCGATCAGCTGTATACCTTTACCTGGGACGATGAGGAACAAAAGGCAAAGCTGGTTTCGATGAAAGAAAACAAACTGGTTAAATTTAAATGGGTAGACGACGAGCCACAGTGTTATTTCGAAATGGAAATTGTGCAGGACGAATTAACCAATGATGTGGCCCTGGCCATAACCGATTTTGCAACAGAAGACAGTATTCCGGAGAAAAAACTCATCTGGGATAACCAGATAGATTATTTGATAAGTGTTTTAGGTGCATAATTTGCACGCTTTGATTACCTTTGCGGGGTGAAAAAAATACATCTTCTAATTATAAAAGCATTTATCAGGCCTTTTATTGCCACATTTTTTGTGGTGATGTTTATCCTGCTGATGTTTTTTCTTTTTAAATGGATAGATGATTTAATAGGGAAAGGCTTTGAATGGTACACGATTGTAGAACTCATGTACTACCAGTCTATGGTACAGATTTCAATGGCTTTGCCACTGTCGGTGCTGTTATCTTCTATTATGACTTTCGGCTCCCTGGGCGAAAATTATGAGCTGGTAGCCATAAAGTCTGCCGGTATTTCCTTGCAGCGTGCCATGCGTCCGCTCATGGTACTCATTGCCCTGCTTACGGTAAGTTCCTTTTTCTTCTCAAATTACATGCTGCCAAAGGCAAACCTGAAATTCTTCTCGCTCATGTACGACGTGCGCAACAAGAAGCTTGCTTTTCTGATTAAGCCAGGTGTATTCAACAACAGCATTCCCGATTATTCTATCCGTGTAGACGATAAAGATGCCAACGGAAAGCTGTATGGTATTATGATTTACGAGCATAAAGGAACCAATGGCATTCCAAAGATCATCATGGCCCGCGAAGGGGAGATGGTTAAAACTTCCGATGGAAAATTCCTGGTGCTTAAATTAAAAGACGGCGTTCAGTACGAAGAACAGTCGAACAATTCGGGCATCTACAATCCACGTCAGATTTTTCAGCGCAACCGTTTTAAAGCAACCGAGCCGCGTTTTGATTTGAAATCTTTCGATATGAACCGTACTGATCCCAATGCATTTGGAAACAGCACCATTATGCTCAATCTGAAGGGGATTAAAAAGAA
>JASLGV010000243.1 GCA_030149995.1 Pedobacter sp. | reverse complement strand
ACACTTAAATACTTACGATGGGAATGGCGGCGCCGGAAGGGCCTGTTTACGCCTGAGCGATGCACTTAAAGATGCCGGCATTGATTCTAAAGTTCTGGTTTATTACAAATTTGGTCAAAACCCCAAAATAGACACCTTCAGCAAATCTGCCTTTGCAAAAATCAGGGCCGTTTTTAATATTTTAGCCGAAAGGTATTTGGCCAAATGGCTAAGTAAATCGGTTAAAACGCCCTTCAGCCTGCAATGGTTTGGCCGCTCCGTTGTTAAACATCCGGATGTTAAAAATGCAGATGTTATTCACCTGCACTGGATTAACCACGGCTTTCTTACCCCAAAATTCCTGGCGGAACTCGACCAGCTGGAAAAACCCGTTGTGTGGACTTTTCACGACAGCAATGCCTTTACAGGTGGCTGCCATGTACGCTACGGATGTGAGCATTTTCACCAGCAGTGCGGACATTGTCCGATTTTAAAGCTGAACGGTAAAAATGATTTCTCGCACAAAACCTGGAAGCGTAAGCAGAAAGCATATACCAACCTGCACTTTAATGTAATTGCACCCAGTAACTGGATGGCCGCCTCTGTTAAGTTTAGCAGCTTACTGGGTACACGCCACACCACGGTAATTCCCAACACCATCGAAACCAATATTTTTAAGCCTTATGTAAAAGCGGAGGCTAAAAAAATACTGAAAATAGATGCTTCAAAATTTGTTTTGATGAGCGGTTTTATGCCTTCTAAAAACGATAAACACAAGGGCACGCCTTATCTGATCGAAGCACTCGAAATGCTGGCACGCAGGCCCGGCATTCGCAAAGAAAATATAGAACTGGTTATTTTTGGCAACAAGGAAAACACCGAGATGCCTGTTTTTCCTTTTAAAACGACCTTTTTAGGCACCATCCATAAAGACGATCACCTGGCTAAATGTTATGCCGCGGCCGATGCTTTTATCACACCTTCACTGGAAGATAACCTCCCCAATACGGTAATGGAAAGCCTGGCCTGCGCCACACCGGTAATTGCGTTTACAACGGGTGGCATTCCCGATATGGTACAGCATAAGCAAAATGGCTACCTGGCCAGATACCGCGATGCAGAAGACCTGGCCAACGGGATTGAATGGCTTTACCTCCACCCGCAAAAGGAAGAACTGCATAAAGCCGCCCGAAGGGAAATTCTGAGCCGGTTTGCAGAACCAGTTGTAGCAGAACAGCACATACAGCTCTATCAGACTTTAATAAACCTGCAGCCAAAATAAGAAGGCTGTTAAGTTATCGGGCATGCCAGGCAAATGAACCAAAAATCTTCTTAAATTTGTTCCACTCAAAATTACCTGTTTTGCCAAAGCTATCTGTTATTACGGTTGTCTACAACAATGTCCGCGACATAGAACGAACCATCCTGTCTGTTATTGAACAGCAATATAAAGACATAGAATACATTGTTGTAGACGGTGCATCGACCGATGGAACCTTCCAGATTGTACAACAGTACCAGGCTCACATTTCTAAAATGCTATCCGAACCGGATAAAGGTATATACGATGCCATGAATAAAGGGCTGGCACTGGCTACCGGTGATTATGTTCTGTTTATGAATTCCGGTGATGAAATTTACGATAAACACACGGTTGAAAACATTTTCAAAACTGTGCCTGATGCAGATATTTATTATGGAGAAACCGAAATGTTTAACGACAACTGGGAAAGCCTGGGGCAACGCCGCCATAAAGCCCCTAAAAATTTCAGCTGGAAAGGTTTTAAATACGGTATGAACATCAGTCACCAGGCCATTTACATTCGCCGCAGCCTGACCGTGCCTTACGATCTGACTTATAAATACAGTGCTGATATAGACTGGATCATTAAAGCCGCTCAAAAAGCAACTAAAATTGTACATGTACCCCAATATGTAGCCAAATACCTGGTGGGCGGCATCAGCAAAAAGAAACATCGCGAAAGTCTGAAAGAAAGATTTAATATTTTCAGCAAATATTATGGTCTGATCCCCAACATATTCAACCATTTTATTATTGCCTTCAATCTGGCAACTTACTTTATCCGGCACCGTAAAACAAACGATTAAATACAAATCAAATTTGCTGCTGCTTGCAGGGGCTCTTTTCGATTTTACAAAACAATCTTTTTCAGGAACTGTCTTTACTATAATCACCTTTTAAATTTTATATGATTATGGGACAATTAAGTAACCGCAACATTGCCGTTTTATCGGCCAGCGGATTTGAAGAATCTGAATTAACGGAACCTGTAAAAAGGTTAAAAGAAGAAGGCGCCACAGTTCACATCATTTCCACGAAAAGCGGCACCATTAAGGCCTGGAATCACGATCACTGGTCGATAGATGTTAAGGTTGATAAAACCCTTGATGAAGCACATGCCAGCGATTACAATGGACTGGTATTACCAGGCGGCGTAATCAATCCCGATCAGCTGCGGGTGGATGAAAAAGCCATTCAATTTGTTCAGGCTTTTTTTGAGGCTGGTAAACCGGTGGCAGCCATTTGCCATGGTCCGCAAACCTTAATTAATGCATCTGTTGTTGAAGGCCGTAAATTAACATCGGTAAAAAACATATCCAAAGACCTGATTAATGCAGGTGCCAGCTGGGTAGACGAAGAAGTGGTGGTAGATCAGGGACTGGTTACCAGCCGTACCCCTAAAGATCTGCCTGCATTTAATGATAAAATGGTAGAAGAGTTTGCAGAAGGTGTACACGAAGGGCAACATGCCTGATAATACCTGATATAATAATAAAGGCAGAACCTGCGTGCTGCCTTTATTATTATCCTTTATATTTCGGATCGATTTTTCTGAATCTTTCTGCAATTT
>JASLGV010000172.1 GCA_030149995.1 Pedobacter sp. | reverse complement strand
TGCGCCCTATCATCATGACCTCGCTGGCGTTTGTGTTCGGCCTGTTCCCGATGAGTATCGCTACCGGTCCTTCGGCACAAGGTAACCACTCCATCAGTATCGGTGCTGCCGGAGGTATGGTATCGGGGGTTATCTTGGGATTGTTTATCATTCCGGTTCTTTTCATCATTTTTCAATCCTTACAGGAAAAAATTTCAAAAAAATCAGATCTGGTTATTCATCCGGAAAAACCAGCTAATAAAGTAGTATATGAAACGATTTAATTTATTGGGCCTGGCATTATTTGCCCTGGTATGGAGCGGGTGTCTGGTTTCTAAAGATGCCGTATTGCCCAGCGGACTGGAGCCAGATAAATTCAGAACAGCGCTGAACCAGGATACCACGAGTATTGGAGATGTGGCTTTAACAAAGTTTATTACCGATCCGGCCATCAAACGTTTAATTGATACGGCATTGGTTAAGAACTACGATATGCAAATTGCGCTGAAAAATATCGATGCGGCCGAAGTATTGTTTAAGCAGGCTAAACTTGGGAATTTACCCGAACTAAAGCTTGGAATTACCGCCAATTCAAACCGCCCGTCTGATAACAGTTTGAACGGACTAAGTATTAATCAGTTTACAGGTTCCAAACACATTGAGGATTATAATGCCAATCTGGGTTTAGCCTGGGAAGCCGATATATGGGGTAAAATACGCAGCCAGAAAGCAGCTTCGCTGGCCAGCTATCTTCAAACAGAAGAAGTTCGCAAAGCCGTACAGACACGCCTGGTTGCAAACATTGCACAAGGTTATTATAAGCTCTTAATGATGGATGCCCAGCTGGAAATAGCCAGGAAAAACCTGAAATTAAGCGATAGTACCTTGCAGATTATCAATTTGCAGTATAATGCCGGGCAGGTAACTTCCTTGGCTGTACAACAGGCAACAGCACAAAGATTATCCACTGCACAATTAATTCCGGAGCTGGAGCAAAATTTAACTTTGCAGGAGAATGCCCTGAGTATTCTGATTGGTACACTTCCGGCATCGATTAGCCGCAGCAACCGCCTGGAGAGCATTGGTCTGCCTTCAAACCTGAGTGCAGGTATACCATCGAAAATCCTGAGCAGACGGCCGGATATTAAATCGGCCGAACGGGCACTGGATGTTGCCAATGGAAAAGTAGGGGTAGCAAAAGCGAGCTTATATCCATCGCTTGTAATCAGTGCCAGTGCCGGTGTTAATGCATTTAAAGCAAGTAACTGGTTTAATGTACCTGCTTCTTTATTTGGTGTTGTTTCGGGAGGCCTTACACAGCCAATTTTTCAGCGCGGACAATTGAAAGCAAACTACGAACTGGCTAAAATTGACCGTGAAAAAACGGTTATTGAATTCAGACAGACTGTCTTAAATGCTGTAGGGGAAGTTTCAGACGAGCTGGTAAGAGTTGAAAAACTAAAGGATCAGTACACCATTGCTGAAAAAAGGGCACAGGCGCTTCAGGAAGCATCTAAAAATGCCGGACTTTTGTTTAAAAGCGGTATGGCTAATTACCTGGAAGTAATTACAGCTCAGGGTAACCTCCTTCAGAGTGAACTTGAACTGGCACGTATAAAAACCGATCAGCTGAATGCGGTTGTAGGTTTATACCGTGCATTGGGTGGCGGCTGGCAATAAGCCAAACGTTCATCTTTATAAAGCACCTAAGATTTAAACCTTAGGTGCTTTTTTGTTTTAGTGGCATCAGATGTTAGCCTCTGACTATACCTCAAAAAGGAATGTGTTTTAAATATGTTCTTTTTTTGTTTTCAATGATTTGAGAAAGAAAAAACCAATCAGCCCGGATAAAACCGAAGCGGTGAGGATGGCAAATTTTGCTTCTGAAATATGCTGTTCGTTGGTAAAAGAAAGCAGGGAAATAAAGATAGACATGGTAAAGCCAATACCAGCCAGCATACCCAATCCTAAAACATGGTACCAGTTTACACTGTTGGGTAAACTTGCCCACTTCAATTTTACAGCAAGCCAGCTGAAAAATGTAACCCCGATTGTTTTTCCAATAAACAAACCGGCAATAATCCCCAAACCTAAAGGCGATAAAAGCCCTGCCAGCATTTCCTTTCTGAAGGTGATGTTGGTATTGGCCAGCGCAAAGACCGGCATAATTAAATAATTAACCGGAAAGGTAAGCAAGTGTTCTAATTTTTCTAAAGGAGAGGAAGAATTGTTTTTGGTGGTGGGAATGGTAAAGGCCAGTAAAACCCCTGCAATGGTTGCATGAATACCGGAGTGGTGTATGGTATACCACAAAAATACGCCCGGTATCAGGTAAAATATTAGACGTCTTACGCCAAAATAGTTCATCAGGAATAAGACAAATAAGATGCCGGCAGCCATTAACAAATAGTCGAAATGGATTTGATTGGTATAAAAAATGGCAATAACCAGGATGGCGCCCAAATCATCAACAATGGCCAGTGCGGCCAGGAATATTTTTAAACCAGGTGGCACTCTTTTTCCAAGCATGGCAATAATGGCCAGGGCGAAAGCAATATCTGTAGCCATGGGAATGCCCCATCCGGTTGCAGTAGGCTCACCCTGGTTAAACAGGGTATAGATGCCCGCAGGCAAGATCATACCGCCTATGGCGGCAACAACAGGCAATGAGGCTGTTTTTACAGAAGATAGCTCACCGTTTACCAATTCGCGTTTAATTTCCAGGCCAACCAGGAGGAAAAAAATGGCCATCAGGGCATCATTAATCCAGGCAAGCAAGCTGTATTTTACCGGGCCAAAACCAAGACTGGTCTCTAAAAAAGCAGCGAAACCATCTTTTAAATTTGTGTTGGCGATGAGTAAAGATATAACCAGGCAGATTAAAAGCAGCATGCCACTAATTTGGCCCGAACGGAAAAAGCGTTTAAAGATTTCTATATTAATGGATTTAGCCATAAGGGTAAAATTAAGAAAAAGAAAGGGGAGGTGGGCATAGCTTAAAAAAAGAAACCGCAGATGTCCGGACCTTTCATGGATCCTTTCATCTGCGGTTCTGAATGGTTTGGAATTTAAATTTAATTCCTGCCCTTTACCGGTTAACGTTTTTTACCGATGTTTAAGCGGATGTTAATTTCAAAATCTCCATCTGTATAACCACTAATGGCAGAGGTGGCTGTATTGTAATAAGCCATGAAATACAGGGTAGATTTGTAATTTACACCAAAACCAACTGTTGCATTTTTGGTGCTGTGGTACATAGCCATCAGGTATAATTTATCATTTGCAAAATTTGCGTTTACCCCCGCATCCCATAGGTTATCATAATTTTTAATACCTCTAAATACACCTTTGGGTTCGATGCTGATGCCATTTTCTCCAGACTCGACCGGAATCTTATAGCTAACAGCCGAGTAAAAAACAGGCTTGTTGGCAAAATTCAGATCGTCTTTTCTGAATACGGAACGCATATTTGGAATGGCACCTTCTACATTTAATCCCTTCGAAGTATAAGAGATACCAAAATCGCCATCAAAATAATAACCTCTGTCATTAAAACGGGCAATAGACGGATCGTTCAGGTCGCTGTTTCTAATGCTGCTTAAGTCGATTTTATCCTGGCTTGCACCAAAAGAAACCCCAAAATTAAGTTGCTGATCGTCGTTGTTTAAAGGCAGGTGGTAGGCAAATGTACCGACTGCCTTTGTACGCTGTATACCACCTGCTTTTTCGTTGTAGAAATTTACCCCCCAGCCAACTTTATTTACCTGCTGATCTATGGTGAGATTTTGGGTAAGTGGCGCACCCGGAATGTTGGACCATTGCTTGCGTAAACTTCCGTTAATGTTAAGTCCTTCTTCAATACCGGCCATAGATGGATTGATTACGTACCGGTTTTGAAAATATTGCGAATTCAAAGGAAGTATCTGCGCTTTTGCTATATTGGTCAAAAACAGGGAAGTGGCCAATAAGAAAGCAGTCTGACTAATCTTCGCGATGTTATTTTTAATTACTTTCATGTCTCTCTAAATTAGTCTCTTATAATGTTGATGAATCCTTTGAAATTACCAATGCCATTACCCATATCAAGGATGTAGTAATAAGTTCCTTCAGAAAGCGGAGTACCATTTTCTGTACCATCCCACTCATTGTTGTAGCCGGCTTTGGTATATAAAATCCGACCTGCTTTATCAAAGATTTTTAGTGTATTTTTTGGGTAGTAATCGATGTTTTTGATTATAAATTTATCGTTAATACCATCACCGTTTGGTGTAAGAACGGTACTGGCTTCGAGTTTATAATCGTCTGTTACAGTAACATAGATGCTTTGCTCGCTGGTACAGCCATTTACATTGGAAACCACTACTTTGTAAGTTCCGCTTTGTTTAGGTCTGATGGTAATGGCCGCTGTTTGCTGTCCGGACTGAATGTCTGCACCGGTCCAGCTGTATTGTACGCCACCTGTAGCGGTTAACACCAGTGCATCACCTTTAGAAACAGACGTATTCCGGCTGCTGTTGATGGTTACCACTGGCAAAGGTGTTACGGTAATGGTTGCCGAACCTGTTTGCGGCTGGCTTGCATAAGCATCGGCTACGCTGATCAGGCGATACACAAATGTGCCTGCCGTATTTACAGCTGCACTTATTGTCGCTGTATTTCCATTGGTTATAAGCGTTCTGGTGGCTGCGCCATTTATACTATAGGTAAAAGTATAAGGTGCTGTACCGCCTGTAGCTACAAAGGTAATAACAGGCGCTGTACCCGATACACAAACAGCTTGTGTACCCGAAATGGTTGCTGTTGCCAACGGACGCACCAATACCGTTGCAGAACCCGTTTGTGGCTGACTGCAATTTGCATCGTTTACGTTTACCAGGTTATAGGTGAAGGTACCGGCTGCGTTGGTTGGAACCGAAACGGTTGCGGTATTGTTCGTGCTGGTAATGGTTTGGTTGGTACCACCATTTACGTTATAGGTAAATGTATAAGGTGCCGTTCCGTTTGAACCGGTAAAAGTAATTACCGGGCTGGTTGCGTTAACAGAAGTAGCAGCATTACCGGCAATAGAAGCTGTTGGTAATGTTTTTACGGTAATAATAGCCGTACCCGTTTGCGCTTGTCCGCAATTG
>JASLGV010000052.1 GCA_030149995.1 Pedobacter sp. | reverse complement strand
AACTGCTGACTATAACCAAGGGTAAAATCGGGCAAGGCCTTTGATTTTTCGACCGCTATTTTCGCTTCTGCAAGGGCTACATATTGCTGGCTTACCAGCAGTTCTGCATTATGGATTGCCACAGATTCATCTTGTACATTTAAAGGTAAAATCAACGCGGTTTGTGCAATATCCAGGTCCTTATCTGTATTGAGCAGTTGTTTGAGTTCCAGCATCCGGTTGTCCAGATCCGTTTGAACAGAAAGTTGTAACAACTTTAAATCCTGGTACCGGTTCTTAGCATTGATGAGCTCCAGGCTGGATGTTTCTCCGGTCTTATGCCGCAAAGAAGCTTTCTTTAGAAAACCTTCGTAAATACTGTCCTGGTAATGCAAAATACGCAGGCTTTCGCGATCCTGTATATACCCAAACCAGGCCTGCCGTACCGAACGGATAATTTCGGCTTCAGTTAGCCGCTTGTTGCCTGTAGCCAGGGTTGTTTCTGCCTTTAAAAGTTTACGCTGATTTTTATATAAACCCGGCCAGGCAATATTTTGTGTAACGCCCAATGCATTATCCATGTTACCTCCACCTGTTGGATCCTGGGTAAGCATAAAAGCGGTTTTAGGTAAATCAACCGCTGATTTCTGAAGCATATCTGACTGGTCTACAGACAGACCGGCAGCCTGTACTTTTAGATTGCTTTTAAGCGCCTGTTCAATGGCTCCTTCCAGATTTAACTTTTGCTTTTCCTGTGCCATAACGGGCTTATTTCCAAATAACATGAAACCCGTAAAAAGTAAAAGTATCAGAACCTGCCTTAACGTTTTCCCACTCGTTTTCGTTCTTCCGTAAAATAAAAGGTATAAGCAAGGCAAAACAAATAAGGTTAATAAGGTTGCAGAAAGTAAGCCACCAATAACCACGGTAGCCAGTGGTTTTTGTACCTCTGCTCCGGCACTGGTAGATAAAGCCATGGGTAAAAATCCCATTGATGCAACAGCGGCCGTCATCAGAACAGGTCTGAGCCGGTCTTTCGTTCCTTTTAAAATGCGTTCATAAATGTTTCCTTCCCCTTCTTCTTTCAGCTGGTTAAAATAACCGATCAGCACAATTCCATTTAAAACGGCTACCCCAAACAGGGCAATAAAACCCACACCAGCCGAAATACTAAAAGGCATTCCGCGGAGAATTAAAGCAGCAACACCACCCATAGAAGCCAGCGGAACAGCCGTAAAAATTAATAGGCTGTCTTTAACGGAACGAAAAGTGAGATAAAGCAATGAAAGAATTAAAACAAGTGCCGCAGGTACAGCTATTAATAAACGGTTTTTGGCCGCCTGCAGGTTTTGAAACTGTCCGCCATAGGTTATGTAATATCCGCTTGGCAGTTTAAGTTTCTGATTGAGTAATTGCTGTATTTCCTGTACGGTTGTTTCTACATCGCGGCCTTTTACATTAAAACCAACATAAATGCGGCGGTTGCCGTTTTCGCGCGATACCTGTGCCGGTGCTTCTTTAAAAGCAATATCAGCAACCTGGCTAAGCGGAACCGTATTACCAGACGGCAAAGGAATAAGCAGGTTTTCTACATTGGCAATGTTTTCTCTCAGGTTCCGGTCCAGACGCATTACCAGGTTAAACCGCTTTTCACCTTCAAAAACAACGCCTGCCGTGTTACCGGCAAAAGCCGTTTTTAAAATCATGTTCAAATCGCTGATGTTTAAACCATACTGAGACAGTTTATCGCGGTTGTAAATTACCTGAATTTGCGGCAGTCCGCTTACCTTTTCAACATAGGGTTCGGTTACACCTTTCACATCTGCAATTAACCGGGCTATGGAACTGGCTTGTGAAGCCAGGACATCGAGGTCGCTCCCATAAACCTTTATGGCAACATCTTGCCTGATGCCAGTCATTAGCTCATTGAAACGCATTTGCATGGGTTGCGAAATTTCTACATTGATGCCCGGAATAGATTGCAGTGTTTCTTCAATCTGTTCGACCATTTCTTCGCGTGTATGTGCAGATACCCATTCCTTACGGGGTTTCATCGAAAGCATCATGTCGCCCTTTTCAATCGGCATCGGGTCTGTTGGAATTTCCGAACTGCCGATACGGGTAACGGCCTGTTTAATTTCCGGAAACCGATCTTTTAAGCGTTTTTCAGCTTTACCAAATGTTTTTACCACTTCCGAAAGAGAAGTACCCTGCATCATGGATATTTCCAACGCAAAATCACCTTCATCTAAGGTTGGGATAAACTCTCCCCCCATTTTGCCGAAAGCCCACAAAGCAAGTGCAAACAACATAAATACAATCCCTACTACCCATATTTTCACTTTCAATACGCGGATCAGCATTTGCTGATAAACCTTTTGCAGAAAAACCATCATCCGGTCGGAAAAATTCGGCTTTGAATCTGTTTTCTTACTTAAAAAAAGTGCACTTACCATAGGTACATAAGTAAGCGATAATATAAACGCACCCAGGATGGCAAAAGCAACGGTCTGCGCCATTGGGCGGAACATTTTTCCTTCAATCCCAACCAGAGAAAGCAATGGCAGGTACACAATTAAGATAATGATCTGTCCGAAGGCTGCCGATTTCATCAGTTTACCGGCACTGTTTTTCACTTCGGTATCCATCTGCTGCTGAGAAAGTTTTGAAATACCAGCCTTTTGATAAGAACCCGTATGAATATGATGTACCACCCGTTCTACAATAATAACGGCACCATCTACAATTAAACCAAAATCGATGGCACCAAGGCTCATCAGGTTACCCGATACACCAAAAAGCTTCATCATTAAAAATGCAAACAACATGGATAAAGGAATAACAGAGGCCACCACCAACCCTGCTCTTAAATTACCCAGAAGCAGAACAAGTACCAGAATAACGATCAAAGCACCTTCAATCAGGTTTTTTTCAACGGTATGAATGGCCCGGTTTACCAATTCCGTACGGTCTATAAAAGGTTCAATAACCACACCTTCGGGAAGCGATTTCTGAATCTGAACCATCCGTTCTTTTACATTTTTAATTACATCGCTGAAATTCTCGCCTTTCAGCATCAGGGTAACGCCTGCCACAACCTCTCCTTCACCATTACGCGTAACAGCACCGTAACGGGTGGCTGATCCGTACTGCACCGTTGCCACATCCCGGATCAATACCGGCAATCCCTGGTTTCGCCGGATCACAATCTTACCAATATCGTCCAGTTCTTTTACCTGACCAATACCTCTAATAAAATAAGCATTGTTTTGTTGCTCGATGTAAGAGCCACCGGTATTTTCATTATTCTTTTCAAGTGCAGTATATACTTCCGGAATGGTGAGCCCCATGGCATTCAAACGATCGTTGTTAATGGCCACTTCATACTCCTTTACATAACCACCCCATCCGCTTACTTCTGCCAGGCCAACGGTGCCGGCAAGCTGTGTACGAACGAGCCAATCCTGCAATGTCCGCAGATCGGTGGCACTGTAACGCTTTTCATATCCTTTTTTGGGGTGGATAATGTACTGGTAAATTTCGCCTAAACCGGTCGATATCGGGGCCAGCATCGGTTCTGCCATACCTTTAGGAATGGAGCTTTCTGCTTCTTTTAATTGTGCATTAACCTGGGTTCGTGCCCAGTATATATCTACATCATCATTAAAAACCAGCGTAATTACTGAAATACCAGCTCTTGATATCGAACGTTTTTCTACAATCCCGGCAATATTGCCCATTGCAATCTCAATGGGTGCGGTAATAAACTGTTCTACTTCTTCTGCACCCAGACTGGGTGCCTGCGTAATAACCTGTACCTGGTTATTGGTTATATCGGGCTGCGCATCTACCGGCAAACGATAAGCCGCATAGATACCCGCCAATGCAAGCAAAAGCGTAAGCAGTCCGATTGTTATTTTGTTCTTTACAGAGAACGCTATAATGCTATCAAACATATTTTTTTATTTAATACGAGGTAACAGCAGGAGAAAAAACCTGCTTAAAAAATTAAAAAGAAATCGTATTAAACCAGTTTTGGCGGTTGCCAGATGGAAGTACTTTGTTTTTGGATAGCCGGAATACCGTAATCTGCATAGGTACGCAGCACAACATTGTCAATCACCTTAAAAGTCGATGTATTTAAGAGGTAACGTGCGGTTGAACAACAGGTACAGGTGCAAAAAGGACCACAAGCTTCCTGCCTGCATTGATCTGAACCTGTATCGGCCTTCTGAATCATCGAAATATTTGCATCAGCAGAGATCGTTTCAGGCTGATCCATGCAAGGCATAAGCGCCAGGATGGTTATGTACAGACCGAATATGATGACTAAATATTTCATTAAATACAAATGTAAAATAATTGGATCAAATAAAAAAACACCCAATGAAGCTCAATGCCAATGGCTTTCAAAACAAACGGGACAACTGCTTTAGTTGTCCCGTTTGTTTGTTAGATCAGGTTGATTTTCAAATTAAACCGCCGATTTTGTAGTGGTTAACGCTTTAATTTTGGTTAATACTTCTTCGATATCAAAAGGTTTGCTGATGTAATCGTCTGCAAAAGCTTCCAGCGCTTTCTGCTTGCTGTTATCTTGTGCCGACATTACGATGATCGGAATGTGCTTGGTAAAGATATCTGTTTTAAGATCTTCGCAGATTTCGGTACCATTTCCGTCAGGTAGCATTACATCTAATAAAAAAAGATCAGGCATGGCATCTTTAATGTTCTTTTTCAACTCCGAAAAAGAAGATGAAAGTTGTAACTCAAAACCTTCCTCTTTTAAAAGAATTTCAATAACGTTTCTGATTTCCTGATCGTCTTCCAGTATATGTATTCTTGTTTTTCGCATAACTCAAAAATAAAGAATTATATTCGTATAAATCGAATCTCACAAAATGATTACGATAATCAAGCCGGTTTTAGCCTGAAATAAATTCAAAAATCCTAAAAAAACACTTACATTGACTGCAATGTATTTAAGTTACCCGTAACAATTACGTATGGAACAGATCACATGAAAAGATTACACCAAACAACTGCCGATACCACAAACAACTGGGATCTGATTATAATTGGTGGTGGCGCCACCGGCCTGGGCATTGCAATAGATGCTGTTAGCCGTGGTTTCAAGACTTTACTGGTCGAGCAGTCTGATTTTGCAAAAGGTACCTCCAGCCGAAGCACCAAGCTGATTCACGGAGGTGTACGGTACCTGGCGCAAGGCAACATCAGGTTGGTACAGCATGCTTTAAAAGAACGCGGACTGCTTTTAAAAAATGCGGCTCATCTGGTACATAAAACCCGTTTTATAATTCCCTGTTACAGCTGGTTTTCTTTGATTAAATACTTTGCCGGATTAACCATTTACGACTGGCTGGCGGGTCAATACAGCTTTGGTAAATCTGCCCGTCATTCGAAAAAGGAAACCATGATGCAGATGCCGGGCATCAAACAAAAAGGGTTAAAAGGCAGTATCAGTTATTTCGACGGACAGTTTGATGATGCCAGGCTGGCCGTCAACATGGCGCAAACAGCCCAAGAACTCGGTGCATCCCTTTTAACCTACACAAAAGTAACGGGATTGATCCGCGCCCCTGAAAAAGGCATTACAGGTATAGAAACCGAAGACATCATCACCGGAAACCGGGCTACCTACAAGGGAAAAGTTGTAATCAATGCAACAGGTATTTTTGTGGATGATATTTTAAAGATGAATGATCCGCTTACACCGGGTATGGTTCGTCCGAGTCAGGGTATACACCTGGTGTTTAATAAAAGTTTTTTAAACACAGCACATGCTTTAATGATTCCCAAAACCACTGATGGGCGCGTACTCTTTGCCGTTCCATGGCATGGACATTTACTGGTTGGCACAACCGATACACCTGTAAAAGAACACCTGCTCGAACCCAGAGCACTCAAACAGGAAGTTGATTTCATTCTTCGCACAGCTGCAACTTATTTTATTCATCCACCTACGGAAAAAGATATTTTATGCGTCTTTTCAGGTTTGAGGCCTTTGGCTGCCCTTACCGGCAATAACCAAAAAACCAAAGAAATTAGCCGCGATCATAAACTGCTGGTTTCGGCAAAAGGTTTAATCACCATTACAGGGGGTAAATGGACCACATATCGCCGCATGGCACAGGAAACAGTCGATCTGGCCATACAACATGCAAAACTTGAATACCGAGCTTGTATTACACAAGATTTACCCATCCATGGCAATTGCCGGGTTAACCAGTACGCTGATCTGGATGTATACGGTACCGACCGTACTGAAATTGAAAAGCTTAGAACCACCCATCCGGCTTTAGCAGAAAAATTACATCCCGATTTCCCTTATATCGCCGCAGAAGTGGTGTGGGCAGCAAGAAATGAAATGGCCGAAACGGTTGAAGATATCTTAAGCCGCCGGCTCAGAATTTTATTTACAGATGCCAAAGCCGCTATGCTAATGGCTCCTAAAGTTGCGCAGTTACTGGCTACAGAGCTGCAGGCAGACCAGATATGGATAAACGATCAACTGCATGCATTTAACCAGCTGGCTAAACATTATCTATACCAAAATGAACATCAGGAAGAATAAACCTGCCTGATTTACGGTTCAGCAAAATTCTCCGGAACAACCTCTTTAAGCCATCTTATTCAAAATGAATACCCTTAGCATTTTGTCAATTAAACTTTAAAAGTTATTTTTATGCTGGTTGCTTCCCTGTATAACGTAGTAAAATAATGTATAATCATCCGTTAATTAAAAACACGAACTATGGGAAAATTTGTAATCTCTAAAAGAAAAAATGGCGAATTCCAGTTTAGCCTCAAGGCCGGCAACGGGCAGGTAATTTTAACCAGCGAAGGTTATGTAGCTAAAGGAGGCGCAGAAAATGGTATTGAATCGGTTAGGAAAAATGCTTCTGATGTGTCCAGGTTTGAAAAGAAAACTTCTGCCAATGGCAAACATTACTTTAACCTGAAAGCAGCCAATGGCCAGATAATCGGAACCAGCGAACTCTACGAAAGCAACTCGGCAAGAGATCATGGTATTGAATCGGTGCATAAAAACGCAGAGATCGCCACCATAGAAGATCAGACACTTGCTTAAGCCAAGTTTATAAGCTGTTTTATAACTTAAAACAGACAGCCATCTTTGAGCCGTATATAAAACATAAAAAGGGAACCCTGGGGTTCCCTTTTTAATATTATTTGCTTAATAAAGCGAATTCTATTTTACTGCATCAATTACAGCTTTGAAAGCTTCCGGATTATTAACGGCTAAGTCAGCTAAAACTTTACGGTTTAAACCAATGTTTTTAGCGGCTAATTTACCAATTAATTGAGAGTAAGAAATGCCGTGCTGACGAGCACCTGCATTGATACGCTGAATCCATAATCCACGGAATTCTCTCTTTTTAACTTTACGGTCACGGTATGCATATTGCAAACCTTTTTCTACCGTGTTTTTAGCAATGGTATAAACCTTGCTACGTGCTCCCCAATAACCTTTGGCTAAATTAAGGATCTTTTTTCTTCTTCTTCTCGAAGCTACTGCGTTTACCGAACGTGGCATGTTGTTGTTGTTTTTTGGTAAGCGGCGTCCATTTTTTTATGGAACTTTAAAGCCTGATACCTGGTGAATTAATAAATTACTTTCCGATACAAAGCATACGTTTAACGTTACCTGAATCTGCATCAGTTACAATTCCTGCATTTCCAAGAGCACGTTTACGTTTAGTACTCATCTTGGTTAAGATGTGACTTTTGTATGCTTTGTTTCTTTTGATTTTACCTGTTCCAGTAAGCGAAAAACGCTTTTTAGCACTGGAATTGGTTTTCATTTTTGGCATAACCTGTTTTTTAATTTATAAACCTATTTTTATTTTTTTG
>JASLGV010000049.1 GCA_030149995.1 Pedobacter sp. | reverse complement strand
CCATGGGTTTAAGCGCCTCGAAATCTTCAAAAATAAAAGCGTGTTCTTTATTGTAAAGTGATAGGGTTGCGATGTAAGAAGAAAATAAATGGTTCAAGGTTGTAAACTGGTGCACCTCCTTAATAAACAATTGCTTGCTTTTTGGTTCGGAAAACATACGCTGAAAAAGCGACGATAGGTTTGCGCTGCTTACATAAACTTCTTTCCTGGCCAGTTTATACTCTGTACGGTTGTAATCTTTTTCGAAATACATGCGCATTACCTGTTCAAAATACCGTTTATTCGCCACCAGGATGTTCACCATACCTTCTTTCAGTTTATCTTTTTCCCAGGTTGGAAACAACGAATAACTTGCCAGCAGTGCAATACCAGAGCCGATAAAGGTATCGTAAATACGCTCGCGCGCCAATGCGATGGAACCCATACCTAAAAAATCAAAAAGCACCAGTACGTAGGGCGTCATAAACAGCACACTTACCACATAATTCTTACGCTGAAAGCTGTAACAGCCCACCATACAAACCAGTAAAATGCCAAATAAAACATGTTTATCATCTATATAGGTAACAATGGCCATTCCGATCAATGCACCAACCGTGGTGCCAATCAAACGTTCGTAATTTCTTTTTTTGGTTAAGCTGAAACCTGGTTTTGAAATCACCAGAATGGTTAAGAGGATCCAGTAACTATGCGAAAAATCTAAAAGCTGGGCAACCAAAAAGCCCAGCATCATCACCACCGTTACACGCAACGAATGCCTGAAGGTAGAAGAGCTATAGGTAAGATTTTCGGTAAACAGCTTAAAGTCAAAATTTTGCCTGCTTACAAACTTATCAGGATCGACTTCAGCCTTTTGAATATCCTTGCTGCTTCTGATTTTGAAATAACTGAAAATGGTTTTAACCCTCGATAAGATGTTTTCGATGTTAACCTCTATATTTTTAAGGGCAATAATCCCAAGTGTATTGTATTTCTGATCAACGTTGTTTTTCTCCAGGTTGTTTATTTTTATTTTAAGACGTTCAATTTCTATCAGCAATCTTTTGGAAATGGTAGGCTTACGGCCACTTTTGAGCGCAAAGGCAATATCATCAAGCGCATAAGAGATGCGCTTAATGGCCATTTCGTAATCGCCCAGAATCCCGGCTTCATCAAATTGATCGTGTAATTGCTGGTAATTGTAATATGTAGACATTACCTGCTCAAACAGATCGACCATATCTACAAAAATAAGCAGGAGGAAACGTCCTTCAGGACTTGAATCGCGTACAATTTCGCGTGTTTTAAAAAGAAGTTCGCGTACAGCATCCTGTTTTTCGTGTACTGAAACCTGCAGCTGCAACAAATCTGCATAGGTTTTATCATAATTGTAGTTATGCCGGTAAAATTTAGCCTTAGCCCTTAAAAAATCGGCTACCTCTATAATTGAATCGCTCAATGCCTGCTGAACGGTTCTGAAAGGGCGCAAACGATAAATTAAATAACTCAATATCGTGTACCATAAGCTACCGGCTAAAATGAGCAATGCGTGCATCATTACATCCTGCCAGGGCCTTACATCGTCGATACTTAAAACAATAATCAGCAAAACAGCCGTACCTACAGAAGCTGCACGGATGCCGTAAATGTAAAACATCGAAAAAACAAAGCTGGATACCATTAATAGAAAGCCAATAAAATAGTGGTTCTTATTGGTTAGCCCTGTAAGGATGGAAAAAACAAATATCAAAACCGTGGTAATCAGCATGGCATTACGGCGATGCCGGATGGGGCCGGGAATATCCACCACACTTACACAAAGCGCACCCAATGAAAGGGTTACCCCAAAATTAAGCATGCCAAACTGAGCAAGAATTAGCGAAGGAAGCAATACACCAATGGTAATCCGCAGACCATCCGCAAAATAGGTACTGAGTAAAAAATCCTGAATATCTCTGATGGGTTGCCTGATCTGCATGCTTACAAAAATAACATAATCGCCCAATTTCCGAATTGATTTTGAATTAACTTTCGAGAGAAAATGACGTCATTCAATTTATTTGATACATCAAAACTTCTGGCAGAATGTTGATAAATAAATAAAACCTATTTGTTAAGAAACTCAATAAAAAGCCATTTAACCTGCAAGAACAGCAATAAGCATTGTTAACAAACCCCTCAATGCTGTGGATAATTTTGTTTACAAAAAAAGCCTCATTTTTCTTGCATTTAATAAGTATTTAAGCCTAAATTAGTTATATCAAATACGAAGTACTTTGAATTCTGAAAAAGAGCATCACAAAAGAAACGTAAACCGAAAGGTTTATATTCAGGTAAGCTTAAATTGCATCAATATTTTAAAAGGGCAACCTGTTAAAATTTAATCAGCATGTTCAGGCAGCTGATTTAAAAAGTTGAACGCAGACAGAGATTATGGAAAATTGCCGATTTTTACGGAAACAAGCAATTGGAAATAAATTTTCACGTACTGTAAAAGCTTGCAAGAGCTACACAGCAACGGAAAAAGCAAAGACAAGTAGGAGAAACTTTAATTAGGCTATGGCCTGATTAAAGTTAAAACGGGCATCTGAATCGAAAGAAGAAGAGGCCCGTTTTGTTTTATAAAACAGTTCCATCCATAATTTCAGATTTGCCACGATAAATATTAAATTTACCAGATGGCAAAAAAAAGCAAAAGCAAATCTGAACCACTAAAAAAGATTTTTGTTTTAGATACTTCCGTAATATTATACGATCACAATGCCCTGAATAATTTCGAGGAACACGATGTGGCCATTCCTGTGCAGGTACTTGAAGAACTCGATAATTTTAAAAGCGGTAATGATACCCGAAATTTCGAAGCCCGGAGTTTTATCAGGCTCATCGATGAAAGCGCCAAAACCCAGCTAATCAGCGATTGGGTTGCCTTAAAAAAATCCAACGCCGGCTTTTTTAAAGTCATCTTAAACGAGAGCCCGGCAAAACTTAATGCCGAAGAGATTTTTGGAAAGGAAAAATTTGATCATAAAATTTTAAATGCCGCACTTTGCCTGCAGGAAGAAAACCCCAACAGAAAAGTAATTCTCGTATCTAAAGACATCTGCCTGCGGCTAAAAGCCAAAGCGCTGGGCTTACCTGCGGAAGATTATGAAACCGGAAAAATTAAAAACGTAA
>JASLGV010000025.1 GCA_030149995.1 Pedobacter sp. | reverse complement strand
ATGGCATTCATTACATCATCTAAACTTTTGGCTCCTTTGGTTGCCTGTATAATTTCCAGGTCCATTAAAATACCAATAACCTCTCCTTTATTATAATAAGAGATCGAATTGTTTTTAGAGTTTTCGTTCGGGCGGTAACCGATAATCCAGGCATCGTAGCTCGAAGCAGCAGCCGATTGCACCTTCGATCCCGGTGTATTCACCACGGTTGCAATCCCCGATGCCAGGGCATTTACAAATCCGTTTGGATCGCTAAATCCTGCACGTAGGATAAATTTATTCTCATAATAAGAGGTAAAACCTTCAGAGATCCATAAGTTGGTTGTATAATTTTCATTGTCGTAATCAAATGGGCCTAAAGCAATTGGGCGTAAACGTTTTACATTCCACAGATGGTGATATTCGTGTGCAACCAAGCCTAAAAATCCTTTATAACCAGCTTCTGTATTATAAGCATTTCTGCTGGCACCCAATGTAGTTGAGTTTAAATGCTCTAAACCGCCACCACCGCGTGTAAAGTTGTGTACAATAAACAGGTAATACTTATTCGGGTTCTCACCGTACATCGCCGTTTGCTTTTCAACAATCTTGGCCATGTCTACCTTTAATTTTTCTTTATCATAGTTTCCACCACCGTACATGGCTACCTCGTGTCTTACACCCGAAGCGGTAAATTCAAAAACATCCTGGTTACCCACTTCAATCGGACTGTCGTATAAAATATCAAAATCAGCCGCCTGGTATGTAAAGGTTTTTCCCGCAACCGGAGGTAAACCGGTAGATACTTTAGACCAGGTAGAGAAAGGAATAATTTTTACAGTACTTGGCGATTTAATCAATCCATCGGGATGCATAAAAATACCGGTTGGCGATAAAAATGCATGCGATTCATCGATAAATGGTGTACGAACAGAAATCTCAAAAGCATATACGCGGTAATTTATTTTTATATCTGTTGCCTTTGCAGAGAAAATACGCCAGGTATTTTTGCGGATTTTCTCCACTTTTAATTTTTTACCGGCTGCAACAGCATTAAAATCTTCCACACTTTTTTCAAACTCACGGATAAGATATGAACCAGGTGTCCATACAGGCATTTTAACATCAACATAATCCTTTGCCAATCCGGAAATATCCATCTGAACTTCAGCATAATGTGCCTGTGGCTCTTTAAATGAAACCTCGAACCCTATTTTTACTTGCGAATGCGCTGCCATAATACACGTTAATAACGTAACTAAACTTAAAACTGATTTTTTAATAAACATAATACAGGGGTTTGGACACAAATTTATATTTTATCGCAACGCTTTAAAATTAAAATCCCCCTTAATGAGTAAAATAATGAAAACGTTACCAGAAATATATCATTAAAGCATAAAATATCTACCAGAAGAACAGATTATTTGGCACTTTTGCTGTGAAGCTGTAACATCCTTAATACAACATTTAATGCTTAAAGGAATTGAATATTTTTACGGGGATTTTCAATGTATACTAATAATTAGAGATAACCATAGTTACGGCTTAGGCATTAGAAAAAATATGCACATCCATGCGGCACGGGTTAAGCTCCAAAACTCTATACGGGATGTGCATGCAGTCTTTTCAAACCATACAAACAATTACAAAAATAAGATGGGTGGATATTTAATCCTTCATCAGCTTAAAAAATAATGTAAATGAAAAAAAGATATATTCTGTACATTGTCCTGGCACTGGGATTGGCTTACCTGGTTTACTACCGCATTCAGTCGAATAAAAAATTGGCTGGTGGTGCGAACGCCGGATCGTCTAAAACAGGGGCAAAATCAAGTCAGCCGCTTGTGGTAGATGGTATGGTTGTACGTGCCAGTACTTTCAACAACAACCTGGAAGTAAGCGGCGCTATTGAGGCGAACGAATCGGTGGTGTTAAAGAGTGAGGTTTCGGGACTTGTAACCGGCATTTACTTTAAAGATGGTACTACCGTTAGCAAAGGGAGCATACTGGTGAAAATTAACGACCGTGATATACAGGCTCAACTGCAAGAATCCCTTACCAAACAAAAACTATCGGCTACAACAGAAAACCGTGCCCGCCAGTTACTGGAAAAAGGTGCCATTAGCCAGGAAGAATATGATACCGCGCTGGCCGATTTAAAATCGTTGCAGGCACAGGCACAGCTAATCCGTGCACAACTGGCAAAGACGACTATTTATGCCCCTTTTACCGGCAAAATAGGTTTGCGTAATATTTCTGCAGGTACTTACATAACACCGGCCAACAGCATTGCCAATCTGGTAAGCATCAACCCGGTTAAAATAACTTTCTCCATTCCTGAAAAATACGCTGGTCAGATCAGGGTTGGTTCTGAAATTACCTTTACCACCGATGGATCTGACAAACAAAATACCGGTAAAGTCTATGCAATTGAGCCGGGCATAAACGCCGCCACCAGAACCTTGCAAATCCGCGCACTGGCTCCTAATGCAGATCAGGCTCTGCTTCCCGGTTCTTTTGCCAAAATTAAACTGGCCTTAAATACACTTCACGATGCACTTCTGATTCCTAATCAAGCCATTATACCGGTATTAAAAGGAAAGATCGTATACATCAGCGTAGATGGAAAGGCGCAGGAAGTTAAAGTGGAAACCGGTACCCGGACATCCGATCGGATTGTCATCACCAGCGGTTTAAAAGCAGGCGATACGGTACTTACAACTGGCGCCATGGCTTTGAAAAAGGATTCACCTGTAAAAGTTCATTTGCTTAAAGATTCATTATGAGTATTTCAACAACCAGTATAAAAAGGCCCGTTCTTGCCATTGTAATGAACCTGATGATTGTGCTCTTTGGCATTATCGGGTATAATTTTCTGGGTGTGCGTGAATATCCGTCTATAGACCCCACGGTGGTTTCTGTAAGAACCTCTTATCCCGGAGCGAATGCAGATATCATTGAATCTCAAATTACTGAACCTTTAGAAAAATCGATTAACTCTATTGATGGAATCCGGAATATATCTTCGTCCAGCAGTCAGGGCAGCAGTAACCTTACCATTGAGTTTAACCTCGATAAAAATATAGAAGAAGCGGCCAATGATGTACGAGATAAAGTATCGCAGGCAGCCCGTAATTTACCCAAAGATATTGATGGTTTACCGATTGTAAGTAAGGCTGATGCCAACTCAGATGCCATCATTTCCATGACCATTCAAAGCGACAAACGCAATACACTTCAGTTAAGCGATTTTGCCGAAAATGTAATTGCCGATCGTATTCAAACCATCCCGGGCGTAAGTAGTGTACAGATACAAGGCCAACGGAAATATGCCATGCGTATCTGGATGGACCCGAATAAACTAAGTGCTTATGGGTTAACCTCGCAAGACATTGTTACGGCACTGGACCGGGAAAACGTAGAACTTCCATCGGGTAAAATTACCGGAGCTGCAACCGAGCTTACCGTGAAAACGCTGGGTAAACTTACAGATGAAGAATCTTTCAATAACCTGATCTTAAAAGCCGACAGCAACCAGGTTGTTAAACTGAAAGACATTGGTTATGCAGTATTGGGGCCTGAAAATGAAGAAACCATTCTTCGCGAATCGGGTCGCCCGATGGTGGCCGTAGCCATTATACCGCAACCAGGTGCCAACTATCTCGATATCAGCAAAGAATTTTACAAACGTTTTGAAAAGCTTAAAACCGATGTACCACAAGATATAAAGCTGAAAATTTCTTTAGATACCACCCTGTTTATCAAACGATCTGTAACTGAAGTAGCCGAAACCATTGGCCTGTCGCTGGTTTTGGTAATCCTGATTATTTACCTCTTTTTTAGAGATTGGGCCATTGCATTCAGGCCTTTAATTGATATCCCGGTATCGCTGATCTTTACTTTCTTTGTGATGTATGCTTTTGGGTTTTCCATTAACGTACTGAGCCTGCTGGCCATTGTACTGGCAACGGGACTGGTGGTAGACGACGGG
>JASLGV010000018.1 GCA_030149995.1 Pedobacter sp. | reverse complement strand
GAATTGTATTTTAAGCTGAGCCTGCACGAGTGTAAACAAATTTCAACACACGAAAATCTAACCGTCGATTTTTTCACCAACCGCATAAAAAGAATCAATGCCTATTTCAATGCATTGACCACCTCATTCGAAGTAATGGTTAACGGCATGGAAAAAGAACAATTCTTAAAATTCAGGATGTCTCTTTTACCAGCCAGTGGTTTTCAATCCGGACAGTACAGAATGATCGAGATTTCTGCAACCGATTTTATACAGCTGGTAGATAAAAGCCAGCGGGAAGTATTAAAAGCAAGCAGCATTGAAGAGCAGTTCGAACATATATACTGGAAATTCGGGGCAACCGAACTGGCTACAGGTAAGCAAACCCTTACACTTAAGCAGTTTATCAGTAAATATGCAGATCATTTTCTACAGCTCGCAAAAAACAGGATACATACCAATTTTGCCGCCCTGTACCGTCAGTTAAAAGACCAGGGACAGGATGTTTCGCTCCTGGCCGATGAATTACGAAAGCTGGATCTGTTTGTCAATGTAGAGTGGCCGCTTTCTCATTATAAATCTGCCGTACGTTACCTGGAAAAAGATCCGGTTGATGTAGCCGCCACCGGCGGTACCAACTGGCAGAAATATTTACCACCCCGTTTTCAGAAAAGAATTTTCTACCCGTTTTTATGGACAGAAGAACAAATGGAAGAATGGGGCAAAGGATGGGTGCTTAGTGTACTCCAAACACTAAAAAACAAAGATTAAATTCAAAAAAAGCTATTAAAAAACAGCTGTTTTGCGTATTTTGCAACGACAAAAAGCTGGAATAGAAACCTTGCTTTTATTCGGTTGAAACAGGCATGTATGAGCACAGGAAAATGGGAATTGAATCTGCAACATGCCGGTGTATTTGCCGCTCAATTACGTACGCATTAAAAATTAAATAACATGACGGAGACATTAGATATAAAAGTTACAAAGTCAGATCACACGCGCTTAAACGTTACAGATTTTTCGCAGTTGCCATTCGGTAAGGTTTTTACCGATCATATGTTTACAGCTGATTTTGAGGATGGCGAATGGAAAAATTTTCAGATTTTACCATACGGGCCAATTTCTATGAGTCCGGCGATTTCGGCTTTACATTACGGCCAGGCAATTTTTGAGGGATTAAAAGCTTACCGTCAGCCTAATGGCCGCATAAGCGTATTCCGCGCCAATAAAAATTTCGAACGCTTTAACAAATCGGCCTTACGCATGTCTATGCCGGCGATCCCTGAAAATATTTTTATGCAGGGACTGGCAGCCCTTATCGAGATTGATGAGAAATGGGTTCCGGCACAGGAAGATTATTCTTTATACATCCGCCCTGTTATGTTCGCAACAGATCCATACCTGGGTGTAAAAGCATCAGATACTTATAAGTTTGCTTTATTAACCACACCAACAGGCCCGTATTACAACAAAGCCCTGAAGGTTAAAATTGAAACTGAATATACACGTGCAGATGAAGGGGGTGTAGGATACGCCAAAACAGCCGGTAACTATGCCCGTTCTTTGTATCCTTTTGAAGAAGCCAAAAAAGAAGGATATGACCAGTTAATCTGGACAGATGCCGTTACACACGAATTTATAGAAGAAGCCGGAACAGCCAATTTACTCTTCGTAATTAATGGAAAACTGGTTACCCCTTCTGTTCGCAGCACCGTTTTAGACGGTGTTACAAGAGATACCATCATTCAACTCGCTAAACACGCCGGTGTAGAAGTTGAAGAACGCAGGGTTTCTGTAAAAGAAGTAATAGAAGGCATTGAAAACGGTTCGCTAACGGAAGCTTTTGCTGCAGGTACAGCCGCAACCGTAACCCACATTGGCGAAATCGGATACCAGGGAAAAATCTATCAGTTAACAGACAGTGCTACAAGACACGTATCAAATGGCATTGCCAAAAAGTTAAACGACATCCGCTACGGACTGGAGGCAGATACTTTTGGCTGGAACTGGATACTATAATCTAACTCGTTTAAAACAGGTAAAAGGCTTCGATATTTCTCGGAGCCTTTTCTATTTCCAAAAGCAACAAAAACAATACATAGCAATTAATGAGATGATCCTTTCGTAATTTCATCGCACAAAAATCAAACACCATGAATAAATCAATACTTTTTCTTTCTGTGGCCTTTGCATTTTGCAGTTTTAATGCAGGAGCACAGAAAAAACGGCTGAATCTTCAGCAATCAACCGGTGCACAAACCTCTTTAACCAAATCCATCAATCCGGTTACCGGATGGGCAGATGATACGCACTACATTGAAAACGATTTTCGCGAACGTAAACAATATGCTGTTGACATTAAAACGGGCGCACGTACCGTTTATACACCGCCACCAAAAAGTGATGTAGATGTTTTTGTAAGAGATAAAGATGTATATATCCAGTATGGTAAAGAGCCGGCAAAACGCTTAACCAATAACGAGGATGAAGAGAAAAATGCAACACTTTCTCCTGATGGAAAATATGTTGCCTTTACCCGCAACAACGACCTGTATGCTGTTGAAGTAGCCAGCGGAAAAGAAATAAGATATACCAGCGATGCAACCGATGTAATCTATAACGGATGGTCTTCCTGGGTATATTATGAAGAGATTTTGGGCCGCGCAACCCGTTACAAAGCTTTTTGGTGGGCACCAGACAGCAAACACATTTCTTTTATGCGTTTTGACGATACCAAAGTCCCGATGTTTCCAATCTATGGTTCAACCGGACAGCATGGCTACACAGAAAAAACACGCTATCCAAAAGCAGGCGATCCAAACCCGGAAGTAAAAGTTGGTTTTGTTAAAACAGAAGGCGGCGCAGTTGTATGGGCAGATTTTAACGAAAAAGACGACCAGTATTTTGGAATGCCATATTGGAGCTTTGACGGTAAAAGCATGATGGTTCAATGGATGAACAGGGGACAGGACAACCTGAAATTTTATGCGGTAGATCCAAATACCGGTGCCAAAAAAGAAATTTACGACGAAAAACAAAGCAGCTGGGTCGATCTTGATTTCGACGGAAGGATCGAATATTTAAAAGACAATAAGCATTGTATTTTAAAAAGCGACAGAACCGGTTGGGCACATTTTTACCTGTATGACCTGAACGGTAAACTAATCAATCCTTTAACCAGCGGAAAATGGCAGGTAAAAGGCCTTGAATATGTAGATGAGAAAAATAAAGTTGTTTACTTTACAGCCAGAAAAGAAGCCTCTACCACAACCGACCTTTATCGGGTAGATTACAGTGGCAAAAATCTTAAAAGATTAACCTTTGGTGATTACACGCATCAGGTTAGTATTTCTCCTGATGGAAAATATTTCGTCACAACTTATTCAAACGTTTCTACACCACAAAAAAGAAGTTTAGTTGATAATACCGGCAAAATTATTAAAGCCCTTGCAGACAGCAAAGCAGAGGACTTTGACAGCTATAGCTTTGGTAAAACAGAAATGATTACCATCCCAACCGAAGACGGCTATCAGTTGCCAGCCGTGATTACCTATCCTACAGATTTTGACCAAACCAAAAAATACCCGGTTATATTCAGTATTTATGGCGGACCAAACGCAGGTACCGTAACCAATACCTGGAAAGGTACAGCCAATCAGTTATGGGCCAACGAAGGAATTATTCAGATTGCTGTTGATCACCGTGCATCCGGCCAGTTTGGAAAAGAGGGTGTTGCTTTAATGCACCGTAATTTGGGTAAATGGGAAATGCACGATTACATTACCGCTGCTAAATGGCTGAAAGCTAAACCATGGGTAGACAATAAAAAACTGTTAATTACCGGTCATAGCTATGGTGGTTACATGACTTGCATGGCCTTAACCTATGGCGCAGATTACTTCGATTTTGGTTATGGAGGCGCACCAGTAACCAGCTGGGAATTGTACGACAGTGTTTATACAGAACGTTTCATGGATTCGCCACAGGAAAACCCTGAAGGCTATAAAGCAGCTTCTGTTCTGAGCTATGTAAACAATTACAAAGGATTATTGAGAATTATGCATGGCGATATGGACGACAACGTACATATGCAAAACACCATTCAGCTGATCGATAAACTGGAAAATGCCAATAAGCATTTTGAATTGATGATTTACCCAGGCGGTCGCCATGGATGGGGCGGTGTAAAATCAGCCCACGACCGTTCGGAAAGATACCGTTTCTACTATCAGAATTTATTAAACAAACCGGTTCCGGCCGAACTGTTAAAATAAAGCTGGTCAGAACTGGCATAAAAAAAGCCTCCAAAACGCATGTTTTGGAGGCTTTTTAATATTAGAAAAAGCGGTTTAAACAAGGTTACTTATTTAAAATAACAACCCCGCGTGCTTCAAAGGCAAGTTCCTTTTTCGGCTCTTTGATCTGGGCTATTTCCTCTTCAGATTTTTTTGCATCTTCCGCATAGTGGCGCAGGGTTTCAACAGAAATGGTTTGTTTTTTAGCCAATCCGTCTAAAACAACTGTTTTACCAACAATATCCATCGGCATAAAAAAAGCATAATCTTTAAAAGTTACGCGGATGGGCTCACCACTTGGCATTTCAAGAGTCATCCAGCATCCTTTCTTTTTACATACGCCTACAACTTTACCCTCAATTTTCATATCGGCAATCTTGTCGTCGCCCATGGCGGCCTCCATTTTGGCAACAGGCTTTACATCGCCTTTGATTACAGCTGTTCCAAATTTTTGTCCTTCAAACTCCGTTTGAGCAAAACCGATTGCAGCGATCAGACAAAAGCTCAGGCTTAGAATAATTTTTTTCATACTTTTTTAATGATGTGATATTTATTTGGTTAATAAATACCCTGCTAAAGAGGGCGGTTACCTTATAAACAAAGTTATTTAAAATTTTTCTAAATAAGGACAAAAAAAATCCTCGCCAGCCTAAGCTGGCGAGGAAAATCATCCCTATTGTTATAGATCACATCCCATGATGTACAACACTAAGCATAAGGCAATATTCAATCCAAAAGATTATTTTAGCCCAAAAATAAATTAAAACACTGTAAAACAGCTAATTAAAAATCACACTATTTTTCCGCACTAAAATTAGTTTTGAGGAATATGGGGAAATAAATCACCCAACTGTAGAAAACTGTTGCATAGTTTCCACAATCGATTGCGGTGATTAACCAAAAATGAGATTAAAAACCTCTTCAATTTTACCTACTGCAATAATTTCAATATTATATCGCGTAAGGTCAATTCCTTTTAAATTATACCTGGATACATATATTTGTTCAAAGCCCAGTTTATCTGCTTCGGCAATACGCTGCTCAATCCTGTTTACAGCCCTGATTTCTCCCGACAAACCTATTTCGGCAGCAAAACAATATTTAGATGATACAGCAATATCTTCGTGTGAAGATATAATGGCCACCAGCACCGCGAGGTCGATGGCTGGATCTTCTACCCGTATGCCACCGGCAATATTCAGGAAAACATCCTGTGTGCTTAACCTGAATCCGCAACGTTTCTCCAATACAGCAAGCAACATGTTCATGCGCCGTGTATCAAATCCGGTTGCCGATCTTTGGGGTGTTCCATAAGCAGCGTGGCTTACCAGTGCCTGTGTTTCAATAAGCATGGGTCTGGCGCCCTCCAGCATCGCCGATATGGCAATTCCACTGAGTGCCTCATCCCGTTGAGAAAGTAAAATTTCAGAAGGATTTGAAACTTCCCTCAATCCACTTCCCTGCATTTCGTATATCCCCAGCTCTGCTGCTGCACCGAACCTGTTCTTAACAGATCTCAAAATACGATAAACATGATGCCTGTCGCCCTCAAACTGCAAAACCGTATCAACCATATGTTCGAGTATTTTAGGCCCTGCAATGGCGCCATCTTTGGTTATGTGCCCAATTAAAAAAACGGGTGTACCGGTTTCCTTTGCAAACCTTAAAAGTTCTGCCGTACATTCGCGTACCTGCGATACGCTGCCCGGCGTAGAATCGATGTGTGCAGAATGCAGGGTCTGTATCGAATCAATTACCAGCACTTCAGGCTCCAGCATCTCAATCTGCTTAAAAATATTCTGTGTTGAAGTTTCGGTTAAAATATAGCAATCTGCCGATGGTTTATGTGTAATTCTTTCGGCACGCATTTTAATTTGCTGTTCACTTTCCTCGCCCGATATATACAGTAACTTTTTACCTGTCAGGTTTAAAGCAAGCTGTAACATCAGGGTCGATTTTCCAATTCCCGGTTCTCCGCCAATTAACACCAGCGAACCTTCCACCAATCCGCCGCCCAATACCCGGTCCAGCTCTTTATCGCCTGTTAAAATACGGCGTTCTTCAGAAGATTGTATTTCGGCAACCTTATTGGGCTTACTTAATTTGCGCGTGCCGGTATCACTTTTCCAGGTCGGTACCGAAGAAGCCGGTTTTTCAATAATTTCTTCTACAAAAGTATTCCATTGATTGCAGGAAGGGCATTTACCCAGCCATTTTGCCGATTCATAGCCACAGCTCTGGCAGAAATATGCCGTTTTTGATTTTGCCAATTGATTTCAGGTTTAGAAGTACGAATTTAGATTTATCAGCTGCAAAAACCAATAAACCTTAAAAAATAAAAGCCTGGCATCGAAATACCAGGCTTTATATGTTTGCATTTTTTAACGGACTACAATTTAATTTCCTCGTCTTTTGAGGAGATGAAATGAAATTCAGTTAAATAGTATGAAGATTGTGCCTTCACCTTTATCCACTGACCATATTTAAAGAACCAGCGGCGCTGAAGGTTGAAAATTCCTTTGGTAATATAAGCTTCAATGTAAGGATGTACGCACAGCGTGATACCTTTTTCATTTTGCTCTCTTAAAATATAATTAAGGTTGTTTTCAATATCATCCATTAAAACGATGCTCGCTTTAATTTCTCCGGTTCCATCGCAGGCCGGACATTTCTCTACCGTAACAATGTTCATTTCCGGCCGAACACGTTGTCTGGTAATTTGTACCAGGCCAAATTTACTTGGCGGCAAAATGGTGTGCTTGGCTCTATCCAACAACATCAGCTCACGCAGATAGTCGAATAATAATTTACGGTTTGCTGGTTTGTGCATATCGATAAAATCGATTACCACAATACCGCCCATATCGCGTAAACGCAATTGACGGGCAATTTCTTTAGCCGCTTCCTTGTTTACCTGTAAAGCATTCTCTTCTTGATTTTCTTTACTGGCTGTGCGGTTTCCACTGTTCACATCTATTACGTGCAGTGCTTCCGTGTGCTCTACCACCAGGTAGGCCCCTCCCGGTAGGTTTACAGTTTTTCCAAAAGCATTTTTAATTTGCTTTTCTATGCCAAAATGATCGAAAATCGGTTCTTTTTGTTTGTACAGCTTAACAATTTTCTCCATTTCTGGCGAAATATCGTGTACATAAGAACGGATATCATCATACAGCTCCGGGGTACTTACATAAACATTGGTAAAATCAGGATTCAGAATATCACGGATCAGCGTAGACGATCTGTCCATTTCACCCCAAACTCTCTTAGAAGGTTCGGTTGTAGGTACTTTTTTGATGAAGCTTTCCCATTTAGCAATTAAATCCAACAGATCTTTTTGCATTTCGGCAACACCTCTACCTTCAGAAACGGTCCTGATAATTACACCAAAATTTTGGGGCTTAATACTTTCGATAATCTTTTTTAAACGATTACGTTCCGTATTACTTTTTATTTTTTTTGATATGGATATGGTATTGGAGAATGGCACCAGTACCACATACCTGCCGGCTATGGACAGATCAGAGCTTAAGCGCGGTCCTTTGGTAGAAATAGGCTCCTTGGCTATTTGCACAGGCAGAAGCATATTTTTACTCAGCACATCAGATATTTTGCCGGCCTTGTTTATATCGGCCTCCAGCTTTAAGTTATCTAATAATGTGCCTGTAACCGAGCCATTACGCTTGATCTTCGTTAGCTTAATTAAAGATTGTACTTGAGGGCCTAAATCAAAGTAATGCAAAAAGGCATCCTTTTCATAACCAACATCTACAAACGCAGCATTCAGGCCGGGCATAATCTTTTTTATGCGGCCCAAATAAATATCGCCTACAGCGTAGTTATTATTGATTTGTTCTTTATGAAGCTCAACAAGTTGTTTGTCTTCAATCAACGCTATGGTAACTCCGGCAGGAGTCGAATTGATAATTAATTCTTTTACCAACAGCTACAGATTTTAAGGCTTTCGCCCATTAACAAATGGATATAATAATTCAGAAAAACAGATACAGCAGTGCTTTCACACTTACAAAAGTGTATAAAAGTGTTTAAACCTCAAGGCACATACCTTGAGGTTTAATTCGCTATATCAAAATAAGAAATTATTTTTTCTTATGTCTGTTTTTTCTTAAACGTTTTTTACGTTTGTGCGTAGCCATTTTATGTCTTTTTCTTTTTTTACCGCTTGGCATAATTTTAAGTTTTAAATGTTTTTATTAATCTGTTAATTAATTTTTATTCTTTAGTTCTGCTATCCGCTTATCAAGAAAAGATGATAAGGTTGGATTTGCTGCTAATTTTTTGCTTTTTAAATAGGCATCAACGGCTTCTTTATTTTGACCCAGGTTTTCATAGGCTGTGCCTAGGTAAAAATAAGCCTCTGGCGTTGGTGCATTTTCAATTACGGTGTTGAAACGGGGAATTGCTTTTGCAAACTGACCCGACTTAATTGAAAACAAACCTAAGTTCATATTGGCTCTAATGTTTTTAGGCTCTTTAGCAACCACTTCAAGCAACATTGCAATACCTTGCATTGGTGCACCTAAGCCATTTACTATAGTAATACCTAAACCTGTTTTAGCATCAATACTGATTTCATCT
>JASLGV010000535.1 GCA_030149995.1 Pedobacter sp. | reverse complement strand
CTGGCATTTGGTATAAGAATTTGCCTTACATTCTATGGCCGAACCACACCTTTCGCAAGGAATAATTTCATGTTTGCTATGTAGAATCTCAGACATTTTGAAAAGTGCATCGGTTTATCTTAAACCGGTTCATCTGTGTTTTGCTGCCATTGTTAAACAGCACAGGCAAAGCAAATGAACCATTAAACCAATACAAAAATATAAACAAAAAATAAGGTTTTGGGTAAATACCCAAAACCTTACGATATAATTAGATTTACAGTTCTAAATCTATGTGGTTCTGATTTAGCAGATACTTACATAAACCGGACCTGATGAAATATTAACCCGAGCAGCTGATACAACCTTCTTCCATTGAACAAACTGGACCGTCAACAATTTCTTCTGCAACCTGATCTTGTGAAATTTCAGCAGGAATAACGGCTTCAATTGCTTTTCCACCTTGATTTTCTACTGTAAATTTAACCGCTTGCGAAGCTGCTTGTGTACGCAGGTAATACATACCGGTTTTTAAACCTTTTTCCCATGCGTAGAAGTGCATCGAAGTTAATTTTGATGTATTAGGTGCATTTACGAACAGGTTCAAAGATTGCGACTGGCAAATATAAGCGCCACGATCGGCAGCCATATCAATGATGTTACGCATTTTAATTTCCCAAACTGTTTTATACAGTTCTTTGATGTAATCAGGAATTTCAGGGATGGCCTGAATAGAACCATTTGCCAATATGATTTTGTTTTTCATATCGTTGTTCCATAATCCTAAGGCAACCAGGTCTTTTAACAGGTGTTTATTTACAACAACAAATTCTCCGCTCAAAACGCGACGGGTATAAATGTTAGAGGTATAAGGCTCAAAACATTCGTTGTTACCCAATATCTGCGAGGTAGATGCAGTTGGCATCGGTGCAACCAATAATGAGTTGTAAACACCGTCTTTAACTACTTTTTTGCGCAGGCCTTCCCAATCCCAGCGGTTGCTGTCTGGTTTTACATTCCAAAGATCGAACTGGAACTGTCCTTTTGAAAGTGGAGAACCTTTAAAAGTTTCGTAAGGGCCATGTTTCACTGCCAGATCGTGTGAAGCAGTCATCGAAGCAAAATAAATCGTTTCGAAAATATCTTTGTTTAAGCGTTTTGCTTCATCGCTTTCGAAAGGTAAACGCAACAGGATAAAGGCATCAGCTAAACCTTGTACGCCTAAACCTACTGGTCTGTGACGGAGGTTAGAGTTTTCTGCTTCCTGAATGGGGTAGTAGTTATGATCGATAATTTTGTTCAGGTTTAAAGTAGCCTGATAAGTAACATCGTATAATTTCTGGTGATCAAACTGGCCATTGATTACAAAACGAGGTAAAGCCAGTGAAGCCAGGTTACAAACTGCCACCTCATCTTTAGAAGTGTATTCTATAATTTCGGTACACAGGTTAGAACTTTTAATGGTACCCAGATTCTGTTGATTAGATTTGCTGTTTGCAGCGTCTTTGAACAACATATAAGGGGTTCCGGTTTCGATCTGCGAATCTAAAATAGCAAACCAAAGCTCTTGTGCTTTAATTGTTTTACGTCCGCGGCCTTCCTCTTCGTATTTTGCATACAAGTCTTCAAATTCTTTTCCGAAGCAATCTGCCAAACCTGGCGCTTCATGCGGGCAGAATAAAGTCCAGTCGCCATTGTCTTTAACACGTTGCATAAACAAATCGTTTATCCAAAGGGCATAAAATAAATCGCGGGCACGCATTTCTTCTTTACCATGGTTTTTACGTAAATCCAGGAACTGGAAAACATCTGCATGCCATGGCTCTAAATAAATAGCAAAAGCACCTTTACGTTTACCTCCACCCTGATCTACATAACGGGCAGTATCATTAAATACACGCAGCATCGGAATAATACCGTTACTGGTACCATTGGTACCGCCAATATAAGAACCGGTTGCACGGATGTTGTGAATGCTTAAACCGATACCACCTGCACTTTGAGAAATTTTAGCCGTCTGCTTCAAAGTATCGTAGATACCTTCAATACTATCATCCTGCATCGTTAACAGGAAGCAAGACGACATTTGTGGTTTTGGAGTTGCTGCATTGAACAAAGTTGGGGTAGCATGTGTAAACCAACGTTCGCTCATCAGGTTATATGTTTTGATGGCGCTCTCAATATCTTCTTTGTGGATACCAACAGATACGCGCATAAATAAATGCTGCGGACGCTCTACAATTTTACCATCTACTTTTAGCAGGTAAGATTTTTCCAGGGTCTTAAAACCGAAATAATCGAAACCGAAATCGCGGTCGTAAATAATTGAGCTGTCTAAAATTTCAGCGTTCTTCTGGATAATCTCATATACATCATCTGCAATAAGAGGTGCCGCTTTTTGTGCTTTCGGGTCGAAATATTCGTACAGCATTTTCATCGTACCCGAAAATGATTTGGTGGTATTTTTATGCAGGTTTGAAACTGCTATACGCGATGCAAGCAGGGCGTAATCCGGATGTTTTGTTGTTAACGAAGCAGCGGTTTCAGCTGCCAGGTTATCCAGTTCTGAGGTGGTAACCCCATCATACAATCCTTCAATAACTTTCTTAGCCACATCAATGGGATCAACCAGATCTGAGTTCAAGCTATAGCAGAGCTTCTGAACCCTGGCCGTAATTTTGTCAAATTGCACCGCTTCTTTGCGGCCATCTCTTTTTAGTACGAACATATATTTTGAGATTAGTATATTATCAAATAACGCTGTTTAAGCAGGTATGCTGAGAAGCAACGTTTTTATATTTCTTATTTAATTATTAAATACGAGCCGTATTTACACCGTCCCTATCTGGTGGATTAGAAATCTTCATCCAATGAAAATGCCTGTGCTTTATTATCTGCAGCAGTTAATACACCACTTTTCTGATAATCGCCTACACGCTTTTCGAAAAAGTTTGTTTTTCCCTGCAGGGAAATCATTTCCATAAAATCGAATGGATTTGATGCATTGTAAATCTTTTTGTATCCCAGTTCCTGCAACCATCTGTCGGCCACAAACTCAATGTACTGGCTCATCAGCTTGGCATTCATACCAATCAGGGCTACTGGCAGTGCATCGGTAATAAATTCTTTTTCAATTTCTACTGCATCTGTAATGATGGCGTGTACCTGCTCTTCAGGAAGTTTATTGCTCAGCATGCTGTATAATAAACAGGCAAACTCGCAGTGAGAACCTTCATCACGTGAAATCAGCTCGTTACTAAATGTAAGTCCAGGCATCAATCCACGTTTTTTCAACCAGAAAATAGAGCAGAAACTACCGCTGAAGAAAATACCTTCTACTGCGGCAAAAGCCACTAAACGCTCTGCAAAAGTACCGTTTTCAATCCAGCGCAATGCCCATTCTGCTTTTCTCTTTACAGCAGGCACGGTATCTACAGCATGGAATAAACGATCTTTTTCTTCCGGATCTTTAATATAGGTATCGATTAATAAAGCATAGGTTTCTGAGTGGATGTTTTCCATCATGATTTGAAAACCATAAAAACAGCGGGCTTCAGGGATCTGAACCTCACTCATGAAGTTTACAGCCAGGTTTTCATTTACAATACCATCGCTTGCAGCGAAGAAAGCCAATATATGTGAGATAAAATGACGTTCTCCGTCGTTTAGTCCATCCCAATGTTTTTGATCGTCAGAAAGATCAATTTCTTCTGCTGTCCAGAAACTTGCTTCAGTCTTCTTGTACATTTCCCAAATTTCGGGGTACTTGATAGGCAAGAGCACGAACCGATCCTTGTTTTCTTTTAGTAGTAATTCTTCCTGTTCCATAAACTGATGTTTTAATGTTTCACAATTTTTGAATGGAGCAGACAAAGAAGCGCATTCATCTTTTTTACTGATGATTGTGGCTATTCTTTTATCAAAACTCTATTCGTGCAAGCGTTAGCTCCCATCGTCCGGCAAACAACTTAATTTTTAGTTTCACTTTTTACAGAATCAACAAGAGAGATCGGATTATAAAACTCTAAAAATTAAGCTTTTGTATTTGTTTTCAAACGCAGAAAGCTAAAGAACTTTGTTAGAACAAATATAAATAAGCGGGTGCTTTCTTGTTAGGCAAAGTTGTTAACACTTCGGTTGTTAACAGCCTAAAAACGATCAGTCAAATCTCATTATCGATCAAAAAAAAAGCTAATGATTTCTTTTTAAGCGTTTAGGAAATTAAGTTCATTGTTAATAACTTAATTCAGGAGGTAAAAGTTAAAAAAAACAGATGCTATTCAAGGGTATAACTCAGGTTAACAGTTGCACTTCCTTTGCGGAAAATACCTATTTTCTTAGCTGCACTTTCTGATAAATCGATCACATACCTTTTGGTAAAAGGTCCGCGGTCATTTACTTTTACAACAACCGATTTTCCGTTTGCCGGATTGGTTACTTTTACTTTGGTGCCGAAAGGTAAAAAGCGGTGTGCAGCGGTTAATTTTGCACTGCGGTAGCGGGCACCACTGGAGGTACGGTGTCCCTCAAATTTACGGTGATAATATGTTGCTAATCCTGTTTTTGAGACACTGTCCGTTTCATTAACCGGATCTCCATCTTGCGCATTTACATGCAGAAAGATAAACAAACTACTTAATAACAGAAGATACTTCATAGACTAAATGTTGTTTAATTAGCCTGCAAATATAAGCATTTACTTTATTATCATTCCCTAAGATGCAAAAACCCCTTCACACACAGCAGGTTAGCTTCAACAACTACAATCACAAAAACCTATTAAACAGAAACTTACAGTCCGGCACCTGCATCATCAGATTTTTTTTCTTTACCGTGAATTTCTTCTGCTTTTTACAGGATTTAATAGATATTCAAAAAAAAGAGCTGCTCCAAATCATGAAACAGCTCTCTTCCTAACCTCACTACATCTCACTTATTTCTTATCAGGGATAAAATTCATCGAGATTGAATTTACACAGTGTCTTGTATTTTTATTGGTAAAACCTTCTCCGATAAAAACGTGACCTAAATGTGCGCCACAATGTGCACAAATAATTTCTGTACGCGAGCCATCGGGATCCGGAATTCTTTTAACTGCCCCCTTTATCTCATCGTCAAAAGCAGGCCATCCGCAATGTGCATCAAATTTACTTTCAGAACGGTAAAGCGGTGCATTACAACGTTTACAAACATAAGTACCCTTATCTGTTGTATGCTCATATTTACCTGTTCCCGGGTATTCCGTTCCTTTGTGTACAATTACACGTTCTTCTTCGGGGGTTAATGGGTTCCAGTTCATTTTATTCTTTGGTGTGATTTGTTCTGTTACTTTTGATTGTTTTGCTTCTTTCTTATCCTGCTTCTGTGCACAAGCTGAAAGTGTACCTATTGAAACAACAGCAAACACCAAAAATAGTTTATTTAACATCGTTTTCATACTACAATATACGGCTGGAAAGTTGTTTTGGTTTCTTGTTGTAAACATTTACAACACAGTTTACAAATTGATGATAAAATGAAGTTATAATACTCTATTGGTTTGTAAGAGAAATGCCGCAGAAAAACCGAGGAACACGGAATGGTTATAATACCAAGATGTTTATGCAATTCAATCGCTTCATTGATGATTAAATCTGATATGTCATGAGCATATAATTTTCAAATTAAGATAAGAACAATATTTGA
>JASLGV010000523.1 GCA_030149995.1 Pedobacter sp. | reverse complement strand
CCAGACGATGCATGCCACTGTCTATCTTTATGTGTACCGGGTATTCATTTTCATTATCCGAGATCAGTTCCAGAAAATCTTTCAGAATCTCCAGACTGTATATTTCGGGTTCTAAACGATATTTTATGATGGCTTCAAAAGCTGTTTTTTCGGGGCTCATTACCATGATTGGTAAATCAATACCCGCTTTGCGCAAGGCGATACCTTCGTCTACGTAAGCCACTGCCAGGTAATCCACTTTATGAAACTGAAGCAGATTCGCTATTTCAAAACTCCCGCTGCCATAAGAAAAAGCCTTAACCATGGCCATAATCTTAACGCCGGGTTTGAGTTTTGAACGGTAAAACCAGAGATTTTCGGCCATTGCATTCAGGTCGATCTCCAATACTGTATCGTGTATCTTTTGTGTAAGCAGTTTACTGATCCGTTCAAATTCAAATCGACGCGCGCCTTTAACCAAAATGGTTTCCTGATTAAAGTGCAAACCTGGAAATGCCTTTATAAAAGCATCTGTACTTTCAAAAAATGTGCATCTGCCACTAAAGAAACCGGCAATTTCAGGCAAATGTTTACCTATTCCGATTAAACGATCTACCCCTTTCTGCTCAAGCAGGGCTGCGATTTCTGCGTATAAATCTTCGTCCTCTCTACCGGTTTCTAATAAGTCTGATAAGATGACCGTTTTATTTGGATGTTGGTTCTGCTGGTTTAAAAAATCGAGTGCAATAGAAAGTGAAGCAATATCGGCACTGTACGAATCGTCGATAATGGAACATTGATTGATTCCATTTTTGAGTTCCAGGCGCATGCTTACCGGATTTAATCTTTCCAGTCTAACAGCGGCTTCTTCTGGTGTGTATCCCATGGCCAGTAAAGTTGCCCAACAGATGATCCCATTTTCTACAGAAGCCTGATCGTGAAAGGGCAATATACAATGGATATGATGATCTGTATAATTTGCCGTTAACCTGCAAATTCCATGCTGGATGGCAATCTCTAATATCTGTAAATCTGCCGTTGCATCCTTTCTGCTCCAGCTAAACTGCTGAACGGCGGGCAATTGTGCCAAATCTGTTTCTTGGAGGTAATCAATGCCATAAATAAGCAATTTACTATGCTTAAACAGTTTAAGTTTTTCGCTGATCTTTTCATTTTCATTCGAAAAACCTTCGGCATGTGCCGGACCAATATTGGTTAAAATACCTATTTCGGGTTTTATAATTTCTTCGAGCTGTTGCATTTCGCTTGGAGCTGAAATCCCTGCCTCAAAAATACCCAGCGTATCGCCGGCACTTATTTTCCAGACGGATAAGGGAACGCCAATCTGCGAATTATAGCTTTTGGGGCTTCTTACAATATTAAAATCGGGTGCAAGTAACTGGAATAACCATTCTTTAACAATCGTTTTTCCATTGCTCCCGGTAATACCAATGGTTTTAAGATCGAACTGGGAACGGTGATAAGCGGCAATTTTTTGCAGGGCAACCCGCACATCCGGAAATAAAATAAAATTGCAATCAGGATATGATTGAATATAAGCCGCATCTGAAAGCACAAAATTTCTGATGCCGCGCGCATAAGCATCTTTAATAAACAAATGGCCGTTACGATGCCCGTTCAAAGCAAAAAACAAAGAATGCTGCGCCACTGTTAAAGACCTGGTGTCTGTAACAAGGTATTGAATATGGTCTGTTGTTGTGTGTATCTGCGCAGGTACGTCTAAGATCTTTGCCAGATCTGAAATGGTATACTGTGGGCTATTCATCCTTTTTAAATAAAAATACACGTAATCGTGTTTACTTTTGCAAATCTCATCAATTAATTATGAAAAGCGATAAACAAACAACAGTATATTTAGATAAAAAGGATGCCCTGGCAAAAGCTGAACATTTTTGTGCTTACCAGGAGCGTTCGCAACTTGAAGTACGGTTGAAATTGCTTGAATGGGGGGTTAAAGGCGATACACTGGAAGAAATTATATCCAACCTGATTACAGACAACTTCCTGAATGAGCTGCGTTTTGCCAATCACTATGTTTCAGGAAAATTTAACATCAAAAAATGGGGCCGGATTAAAATTAAGCAAGGTCTGAAGCTAAAAGGCGTACCGGAGAAACTTTTATTAAAAGCCCTTCAAACAATTGATGCAGATGATTACTTCCAGACCCTGCAACAGCTGGCAGAAAAAAAGGCACAAAGTTTAACTGAAAAAGACTTTTTGAAAAGAAAAAGTAAGTTGGTTTACTATTTACAGAGCAAAGGTTACGAACGTGATCTGGTATTTGAAGTGGTAAAAGACCCCGTTTTATTTGGATAATGGCTTTTATTTAACTCCAAGCCTTCCTTGCTAAGAAAAAAAATAAAAAATTATTGAGATGATAAACAGATATTTAAATCCAAAATCAAACTTTTTATCAAAAAGTATTTGACAGAATTACAAAACTCGCTATATTTGCATCACCAAAAACAAACGGTAACACGTTAGCGAAAGTAGCTCAGTTGGTAGAGCACGACCTTGCCAAGGTCGGGGTCGCGAGTTCGAATCTCGTCTTTCGCTCCAGATCCCTCTGATGAGGGATTTAATTTTAAAAGGTTAATCACCTGCCTAGGTGGTGGAACTGGTAGACACGCAGGACTTAAAATCCTGTGACCCTAAAAGTCGTGCGGGTTCGATTCCCGCCCTAGGTACAAAAGGCTTAAAGCCCTATAAACAGCTAACGAAAATTGTTAGCTGTTTTTTTTACGCCCAATTTTCAAAACCATTCTAAGTATTTTACTTACAAATTTTTCTAAGCGCTCCTGTTAAGCCAGTCAGAAGATTTTAATTCATCCTATAGCTTAAAAATAAAAATGGCCGGAAAAAAAATCTTTCCCGGCCAGCTTCATAATCCTTTTGATATAAAAGTTGTCTACCAACCTTTAATGGCACCACCTTTAAAAGCTTCTTTGGCGGCTTCTTCAACTTCCGGCGACTGATATGCTTTTACAAAACGTTTCACTTTATCTTCGTCCTTGTTATCTTCTCTCGCTACGATGGCATTTACGTAAGGCGATTTGCTGTCTTCTATAAACAAACCATCACGGGTAGATACCAATCCTACAGGAGCAGCAAAAGTATTATTGATAACTGCAATGGAAACATCTGCATCATCGAGCGCACGTGGTAATTGAGGAGCTTCAAGTTCCAGGATTCTTAATTTCTTTGGGTTCGAAGCTACATCATTTAAGGTTGGCAATAAACCTGTACCCGGTTTTACGGTGATAAGACCAGCTGTTTGCAGCAATAAAAGCGAACGGCCTCTGTTGGTTGGATCGTTCGGAATAATGACCGTACTACCATCTTTCAGCTCATTTAAACTTTTAATCTTTTTAGAATATCCCGCAATCGGATAAACAAATGTATTGCCAACTATGGCAAACTTATATCCGCGTTGTTTAGACTGAACATCCAGGTACGGTTTATTCTGGTAAGCATTTACATCGATGTCTTTTTGGTGCAATGCCTCATTTGGCATTACATAATCATTAAATTGTACCAGTTCTACATCCAGGTTATATTTTTCTTTGGCCACTTTTTTAGCAACCTCCGCAATGGTATATTCTGGTCCGGATTCTACGCCAACTTTAATGTGGTTTGGATCTGAATTCTTTGCACCACCTCCACAGGCATACAGAAAGGTTGCCGACAGCACCAGGGCTGACTGGAAGATATTTTTAAGGTTTTTATTCATTTTTTTAAGTTTTAAGATTAACGTCTGATTTATTTTCTGTGGTCGAAATGTCTGGAAAGCCGGTCGCCCAAAAACTGGATCAGAAATACGATTAATACCAGTAATACCAATACGGTATTCATCACGAACACATCATACCCGATATAACCATATTGATACCCGATTTGTCCCAATCCCCCTGCACCAACAGCACCACCCATAGCAGAATAGCCAACAAGCGTAATCAATGTAATGGAGGCGCTGTTTATAATGGCCGGTAAAGCCTCAGGCAAAAGCACTTTTCGAATAATCTGTAAAGGTCTTGCTCCTAATGCTCTTGCTGCTTCTATAAGCCCGTAAGGAACTTCCAGCAAGCTGTTTTCAATCATTCTGGCAATAAACGGAGCTGCTCCAACACTTAATGGAACCAGCGCCGCTTTAACCCCGATAGAAGTTCCGACAAGTGCCCTTGTAAACGGAATCATCCATACAATCAGAATAATAAAAGGAATGGAACGAAATATGTTTACCACTATGGCCAGCACTTTGTTCAACCCTTTGTTTTCTAAAACCTGTCCTTTCCGGGTTATGAAAAGCAACACCCCCATCGGTAACCCCAGTACAAATCCAAAAAATCCGGATACAAAAGTCATCACCAGGGTTTCGAGCGTACCGCTCATTAAAAGCTTAATCATTTGTTCAGACATATCCCAGCACCTCCACGCCTATGTTTAATTGCTTGTAATAATTGATGGCCTGCTCCTGATTTTCTGGTTTCCCCTGTGCTTCTACCAGCATGGTTCCAAACTTTATGCCCGCAGCATGTTCAATTTGTGCTGCAATAATATTATTATGGATACCAAAAAGCCCGGCTACTTCAGAAAGCACCGCGCTATCGGCAGAATCCCCGTTAAATACCAGCTGGAGCACTGGATTTCCAGATTTTCCTTCGCTTGCTTTAATGCGCGCTTCGTATTCTTTAGGCAGCCCTACTTTAATAGAAGAAGAAATGAATTTTTTAGCCAGCGCTGTTTTGGGATGAGAGAATATTTCACTTACACTCCCCTGCTCTACCAATACGCCACCGCTGATAATGGCTACCTCATCGCAAATTGCTTTAACCACGTGCATCTCGTGCGTAATCAGCAAAATGGTTATTCCAAATTTTTCGTTGGTATCTTTAAGAAGCTTTAAAATAGAAGTAGTTGTCTCGGGATCGAGTGCACTGGTTGCTTCATCACATAACAAAACTTTCGGACTGGCTGCAAGTGTTCTGGCAATGGCTACGCGTTGCTTTTGCCCACCCGAAAGACTGGAAGGATAATCGGCATGTTTATCTTCCAGACCAATAAAGCGCAGCAACTCGGTTACCCTGCCATGAATCTGATCCTTCGCCATCCCGTCCAGTTCCAACGGAAAAGCAATATTCTGGTACACCGTTCTTGATGAGAGCAGGTTAAAATGCTGGAATATCATCCCAATCTGCCTGCGTTCCCGTGCGAGCTCAGCTGGTGAAAGTTCCAGCAGATTCTTTCCATCTATGTAAACGGCACCTGAAGTTGGTTGTTCCAACAGGTTTGCACATCTGATCAGCGTGCTCTTTCCTGCACCGGATGATCCTATTACGCCAAATATTTTGCCCTTAGGTACGCTCAACGAAACGTTCGAAAGCGCTGTAACCGTTCGGTCCCTAAGCACAAAAGTTTTGGTTATATTATTCAGTTGTATCATTATAAAAATTACACAAAATCAAAAAAAATCCAGTTCTAAAACTGATTTACCAAGTACCTTTGTATCCATATAAAACGGAAGTGGTGTGTAGTCCTGAGATCATAAACGGATGAACGGTTGCTGCAGCCTTCAGAGCTTTTTTCCTAACCATATAATCAACTAAAAAGGACCACAAATAATCCGGTTCGCAAATATATATAAATTCAAGGGATTTAATAGATTATTTACAGATTCCAACCATGTAATGATACTTTACAAGGACTAAAAGACACCAGATTATAAAAAATGAATTGTAAAACGGATTATAAAAAGCGTGCACAGCCCTCAAAAAAAAACGAACCTTTCAGTGTAGCAAATACAAGCAAAAAGTCTTTACACAAACAGGATTCTCATGGATACCGAACGGATATTCCGCCATGGAGTAAACGGAAAAAAAACAGTATTAATTCAAGTTCTTACAGTTGGCACAGATACCCGTTGCCACCAGGTTTAACTGGCTGGCCTCAAAACCGGCCGGTAGCTTTAATGATGGAATGCTTACTTCGTCCAGGCAATACACTTTAAGGCATTTATTACAGTTAAAATGTACATGTTCATCGTGGTGCGCCTGATGGTTGCAATGTTCTGAGCAAATGGCATAATTGGCGGTACCGTTGCTATCCAGAATTTTATGAATAATTCCTTTTTCTTCAAAGGCTTTTAAAACCCGGTAAAGTGTAACACGATCGGCATCTTTTCCCATTACCTGTTCCAGATATGGCTGTGAGGTAGCCGCATCGCGCCCGGTTAAAATATCCAATACCTGTAGTCTTGGCCCGGTTCTTTTAAGTCCGTTGCGAACCAGTAACTTTTCAAAACGTTCCATTTTATTTTCCATCGCAATACAAAATTAAACATTTAAACCATGATTTTAGCATTTTTAATGGAGATCGGCGGCGCATAACTGGCATCCTTATTCTCCAAATGCAGGGTTCCCTGTACGTGTATGGGCTTATCGGTGTAATTAATGGCTTCATCCATTTCAACCATAATCATAACCGGCACGCCATTTTGGCCACAAAAATAACATTGATTTATCGGCAAGGTGGCCAATAGAAATTTTTTCTGATTACGCCCGTTTTTAATCGGAATTAAATATCCCTTCAAATCAAACGTACGGTTGTTAAAGCGCTTGATTGACTCGCCGAAAATGGGTAAAAGCTCGTTTTTATCTGTCATTTCAAATTTTACAGAGCCAATCACATCCCAGTTTAAAGACCGGATCTGATCGTTCGGATTGTGGGCAACCGGCTGCTGTGCAAACGCTGCACCTGCCATAAAAAACAGAATAATGAAATAGATTCTTTTCATAATTTAACCGCATCTAATAGAAAGAAGGTTGATTTTTTATCACCCGAATCATTAATCAGGAATTTGCCTTTAATTTTTACAGGTTTCTCCGTCCAGTTGATGGGTGCCAGCATCTTCACTTCTACCATTTCGGGAATATCGCCGGTACCACAAAACGGACAGGATTCTACCGGCACCACCGAAAGCATAAAAGTATTAAACCGGTTGCCAACTTTTGTAGGAATAATATAACCGGGTAATTCTATCACCTTGTTGTTTATGGCCTGAAGTGCTGGTGGAAATATCGATTGCCATTGCAATGGTTTTACCTGCTTTTCGTATTTTAAGCCGATCAGGTTCCAGTTTTCCGTACGCATATCGGTATGTACCGCTACCTGCGCTTTTGCCGTTAAGCCCGCACTTAACAGCATCAAAAGAACAAATGACCTCCAAAACATGATTTTATCTTTTAGTCTGAAAACATTATAACAACGTTGCATTTAATAAAAAGAATTCGCTCCGGTCGTCGCCCGAATCATTAATTTTAAAAAGTCCTTTCAGGCGTACTGGTTTCTCTGTTATTTCTAAGGATTTCTGCATTTTCACTTCAATCATTGATGGAATATCTCCTGTACCACAATACGGACACGAAGCAATGGGCACCATTGAAAACATAAAATCTGAAAACCGTTGTCCCACTTTTGTTGGAATAATATAGCCGGGCAGCTCGATTATCTTGTTGTTTAAATTCTTTAGTGCCTGCGGATAAAAACTTCCCCATTTACCTGGAGATAATTCCCGATCTGTACGCAAACCAATAATATTCCAGGTAACATTGCGTACATCTGTATGCTGCTTTTTCTGAGCAAAAAGCAGCATACAGCATAATACCAGACCTGCGGTTATGAATACCTTTTTCATGATCTTAACGATCTTTTGTCAGGGTTTTAGCAATGTCTACACGATAAGTTTGCAAGGCCGGAATTAAAGCTGCCAAAACACCGATCAGTAAACCTGCAAGCAGCAAATACAACTCTTCTGCCACAAAATAAACCCCGGTTAAACGCGCTTGTGCCGAGTCCTGGTAGTGACCAATAAGCTCTAAAGCCACGTGTCCGATTACCAACCCCACAACCGCACCAACGAGCGTAACCATTAATCCTTCAATCATAACCAGAAAAAACAACTTACTTTTTGAAGCACCCAGGCAACGCATAACCGCCAGCTCATACTTTTTCTCCTTCATGGAATTGTACAAACTTATAAATACGCTTAGCGCGGAGATGGCCATAATAAGAATGGCAAACCATTTAAGGGTATCGACCCCCACCCCAATCAGCGAAAATAAACGGGCACTTTCCATAGCTGGCGAAGCGGCCTGCATATTGGTACTCTGATTGACCATGCGCGGAAACAACACCACCGACATGGGCGACCGGTATTGAATTAATATAGAGGTAATCTCCCGATTGTTAATCTCGGCAGGTTCGTCTTTTCCATGCTCATGCTCCTTGTGTGCACCTTCTTTTTCATGCATTTTATAAACGCTTCCAATATTGGTCAGGATCAGATTATCGGTTACATTACCTTGTGGTTTTAAAATTCCTTTTACAATATAGGCATGTGCCTTATGTTCATCGCTGTTATCACTTAATCCATGTGCACCATAAAAATGATCGCCCACTTTTAAATTGGATTCGCGTGCCACAGCACTCCCGATTGTAGCCTCCAGATCCTTACTCCAGTAAGAACCGCTGGCAAGTTCCAGACCATACAAACCAATAAAAGTTGTATCTGTACCTACAATACGGTTTCCATTGTAGTTATCGCCAAGCGCCAATGGTACCGCGCGCTTCACCAGGGGATTGTGCATCAATTCGAAGGCATCTTTGGCCGGAATATTTCCCGTTGGAAAATCAATGTGGTAGATACTACTGAGAATCAATTGCAGCGGGCTTCCTTTTGCGCCCACCACTAAATCGATGTCTTTTGCATTGCGTTCCAGTTTATTTCCAATCTGCGTGGAAGCCAGAAATAAAACAGAGAGGATTCCAATTCCAAAAGCAACCAGCAATATGTTTAATCCGGTAGTTAACCGGTTACGGAATAAGCTTTTCGTACTTATTTTAAATATGTTCATTAGAGTAAATAGGCTTTTGAAATGTGGTCACGTACGCGTTTATCATGAGTGGCGATCAGCAAGGCAGCGCCATTGTTCCTGGCCTGTGTAGTAAGCATCTCGATTACCTGGCCGGCATTTTCATCATCCAGACTGGAGGTCGGCTCATCGGCAATCAGCAAATGTGGTTTGTTTACCAGGGCCCTGGCCACCGATAATCTTTGCAGCTGCCCCTGGCTAAGTGCATCGGGATAATTATGTTGCTTCCCTTCCAGTCCCAAATCATTTAAAAGACCGGTATTCCGTTTATGGTTTACCGGTAAACCCGCCAGCGAAGCCGCAATCTGAAGGTTTTCTGCTACATTTAGCGAACGGATTAAATGCGGACGCTGAAAAACAATACCAATGTTACGTCCTCTAAAACGATCCATTTCTCTTGCCGATTGTTTATAAAGATTCACCTCATTTAGAAGTACATTTCCTTCTGTTGGCTTTAGTAAGCCCGAAATAATATTAAGCAATGTACTTTTACCACTGCCAGACGGCCCCAGCAACAGCCATTGCTCGTTTTCGGCAATTTCCCAATCTTTAAATACAATTTTATGTCCCTTTTCATATACGTGGGCCAGATTGTTTATTTTAATCATCGATTATTTTTTAACGGTGAAGAAACCTGTTTAATGACCAAATTTTTAATTACATACCGATAGTACAATGCCTTTCCATCGTTGGTGCCATGTTTGCATGCTGGTGCCATGGTACTCATAAACAACAGTGCCGGAATAAATAAAAAGTTTTTCTTCATAAACATTATACAAATATAAAAGCATTTTAAAATGCAACTGAGTTGTATTAATAACTTTACAAAATGTTTTTAGCGCCCGGTTTCCGGCCCATGTACATGTTTTATACTGCATGATTTTAATAAACGCAGGTTTAAAACATGTGCAGCCGCAATGGTTAATCCGCCAAGCGGAATTAAAACCGGTTCCAATGGCTGGTTGCCGATAAAATGTCCAAGGCCGATCAGCAGGAAGCCTGCTATCAAAATCAGCACTGGCGCTATTTTATGGTGATTTTTACGGTACGTACCCACCAGCGACCAAACACCAATTACGAGTGATAAACCAATCATGGCCATTTCAACACGTTCGTCTGCCATAAATTCAAGTCCCCAAAGTGGCAGCATGGTTAACAGGAAAGGAATAGCGGCACAGTGAATGGCGCACAAGACCGATGCGGTAATGCCAATCCGGTCCAGGTTAGGTTTAAGTTTTGATAAGGCCATAAGGAATAAATTTGAATACAAATATAAAAGCAATATAGTTGCATTTAAAAAATCTCATCTTATATTTGCAACTTAATTGCATTAAAATGATAAAGAAACTTCCCGTTACCGTATTAAGCGGTTTTTTAGGCAGTGGAAAAACAACGCTGCTGAATGCTATACTACACAACAGGCAGCAGCTGAAAGTTGCTGTAATTGTAAACGATATGAGTGAAGTAAATGTAGATGCCGGTTTAATCCGCCAGCAAAACAGTCTTTCCAAAACGGAAGAGCGCCTGGTGGAGATGAGTAATGGATGTATTTGCTGCACCTTGCGGGAAGATTTAATGGTTGAAGTAGAAAAACTGGCTCTTGAAAACAGGTTTGATTACCTGCTTATTGAGAGTACGGGCATTTCAGAACCCATACCCGTGGCCCAGACGTTTACTTTTAAAGATGCAGACAGTCAGATAGACCTGAGCAGGTTTAGCCGGTTAGACACCATGGTAACCGTGGTCGATGCTTTTAACTTTCACCGGGATTTTGGCTCGGCAGATACCCTTGCTGCGCGCAAACTTACAGAAGATGAAACCGACCGCCGGACAATTGTTAACCTCCTCACCGATCAGATTGAATTTGCCAATGTTATTGTGCTGAACAAGACAGACCTGGTAACGCCCGATGATGTGGATATGCTGGTGACTTTGCTCACCAAACTCAATCCAACGGCAAAGATTTACAACAGTCGTTTTGGTCAGGTTGATCCTGCATTGATTCTTAACACCGGGCTTTTCGATTTTGAAACGGCCGCCGGGGGTGCTGGCTGGAAAAAAGAACTTGAAACCATACATGCGCCCGAAACAATTGCATACGGTATTGGTTCTACTGTTTTTCGTGCTCAGAAGCCTTTTCATCCTGAGCGTTTATGGCACTATCTTCAGGATCAGTTTCCATCTACAGTTATCCGTTCGAAAGGTATTTTTTACCTTGCCTCAAACACCGATCTGGCCATCAATTTTTCTCAGGCCGGCGGTTCGCTCCGGGTGGATCCGGCCGGAGTCTGGTGGGCATCCATGCCAGAAAAAGAAAGAGAACAATATCAGGATTACCGCGAAAACAAAGCTGAAATTTTAAACAACTGGCATCCTGATTTTGGCGACCGCCACCAGGAACTCGTTTTTATCGGTCAGGATATGGATGTTGAACAATTAAAAAAAGATCTTAACAATTGCCTGCTTACCGAAAAAGAATGTATTGAAGAATATCTGAAAACCATTTTTGCAGATCCCTTTGAAAAATTTATGTAAGCAATTGTAAACAACTGATAAATAAAACAGTACAACAACCGGATGGTTACTTTTATTACGGCCGACCCATAAAAAACCATCCGGTTGCTTACATTATGGCCGGTTAATGCCGTCATGCCGGATTCCCGGTAATAAACATTTCAAAATTTTACTCAAAAGCTTGGTCTTCCTGTCTTTTACCTTCCATCTTAAAATCCTATCTTTGCGGCAACATGAGTGATAACAGGTACAATCAACGGGGCGTTTCTGCTTCTAAAGAAGATGTGCACAATGCCATCAAAAACATTGATAAAGGTATTTTTCCAAAAGCATTTTGCAAGATCATTCCCGATGTTTTAGGCGGTGATGATGAATATTGCAACATTATGCATGCAGATGGTGCCGGCACGAAATCTTCTCTGGCCTATGTATACTGGAAAGAAACCAACGATTTATCTGTTTGGAAAGGTATTGCCCAGGATGCCATTATCATGAATATTGATGATTTAATCTGTGTGGGTGCAACCGATCAGATTTTATTATCTTCTACCATCGGACGAAATAAAAACCTTATTCCGGGCGAAGTGATTGCGGCCATTATTAATGGTACGGAAGAAATTCTGGCTGAGCTACGGGCGCAAGGGATTTCCATTTACGCTACCGGTGGCGAAACTGCCGATGTAGGCGATCTTGTACGCACCATTATTGTCGATTCTACCGTAACCTGTCGTGTTAAACGAGCTGAAATCATCAGCAACGACCGAATCAAAGCCGGTAATGTAGTTGTTGGACTTGCTTCTTACGGAAAAGCTACCTACGAACAGGAATATAATGGTGGTATGGGTTCTAACGGACTCACTTCTGCAAGACACGACGTATTCGAAAAATCGATCGCTCATAATTATCCTGAAAGTTTTGATCCGGCTGTGCCGATCGACCTGGTTTTCTCTGGTCAGAAGAAGCTAACAGACGAAATCGATATAGAAGGTTTTGGTAAGACAACAGCCGGCAAACTCGTGCTTTCCCCTACCCGGACGTATGCACCGGTTATTAAACAAATCCTGGCAAAATACCGCAGTCAGATCGATGGAATTGTACATTGCAGTGGCGGTGCCCAAACAAAAGTACTTCATTTTGTTAACGATGATGTTCATGTTGTTAAAAACAACCTTTTTCCAGTCCCTCCGCTGTTTAAATTAATCCAGGAGCAATCGGGTACAGATTGGAAAGAAATGTACAAGGTTTTTAACATGGGTCACCGAATGGAATTATATGTTCCGCAGGAAATTGCTGAAGACATTATCCGCATCTCGAAAAGCTTCGACATCGATGCGCAGATTATCGGCTATGTAGAAAGCAGCAACCAGAAACAGGTAACCATCGAAAGTGAAAAAGGGACTTTCGTTTACAACTAAATCTTAAAGTTTATATTTATATATCCTGCCTACATCCTGGCCTATTCAGTTTTGCATGCAGAACCAGGTAGGTTATTGACTGTATTTTGACTGGTACATCAATAAACCGTAAGGTAATTTGGGTTCTATCCAGGATGATTTAGGCGGCAGAATACTTTTAAGTGCTGCCTGTTCCATCAGCTGCCCGGTGGTAATGGGAAACAACGTAAATATAACCGGGTTTGCATCCACGATGGCTGTCTTTACCAGTGCATCCAGGTTGGAAGCTTCAAAAGAAAGCAATCTTTTATCGGTTCTGGGTTCTTCTATATTAAAAAAAGGTCTTAACACAAATTCCTGTAAAATTAAGGCATCGGGGCTTTGCAAGCACAAATCTGCCTTTAAATCCAGCCGATACCAGGTATAATTACAATACATACCAAAACGATGCAAGCGGTCTGGTATATACGGACGATTGCCTGATATTTCCTCCACAAAAAAGGTCTTACGCACAAATTCCGGTAAACCGGCTGTCTGCTCCTTTTGAGTGCCCACAACCAAGCGGTTAAACGCTTCTACTCTCAACTGATCTGAAGCCATGTACAACGTACTTGTATAAGGTAAGCCATTTTCTTCCTGCATGTTAGCGGCAACAGCCATCCGGTGATGCCCATCGGCTACATATACATATTCTATTTTTTTAAAGGCCACTTCCAGCGCTTGGATTAATTCTTTGTCGGTTACTTTCCACAATTTGTGGTATTTTTCACCTTCCTGAAAAATTCTTTCTGGTACAGGCTGCATGGCTTGTTCCAATAAACGGTTAATTTCTTCTGCCGGCGGATAAGTTAACAGAACCGGCATGCCCTCAAGTCCGACAAAATTTCGATATGCCCGAATTTCATCTTCATTCTCTTCGAGCGTCTGTTCATGTGTCAGGATTTTTCCTTCCACCATATCACGCAAATCTGTTAATACCCAGATTCCCTGTTGTTTCCCAGCCTCTGTATCCAGCTCATATACGTATATAGCTGCCTGGGCATCTACAATCAGTGCTTCTTCTGCCAGCAATTGATTAAAAAAATCAAGATAGCCCTGCAATTCTACTTCATCAGGTGCGGTGCCAAGTGCGGGCTCCAGTTGTAACCTCAGAGCTTCTAATTTTGATACCGGTGTAATCTGCTGATATGGCTCCTTATTAAAAAAACCGCTTCTAAAATCGGGATGAATACCATGAAATGCTCTTATGTGGGCCATGAAACAAAAAGTTGTAAAATACTTGGTTAAACCTGGTTGTTTTTAGAATATTAATGTACAAAACAGCAGAATTGTTTTTTAGTTTCTTTTCTGGATTTATTTTATTGTATCGTACACAAAAAAGCCTCTTATGCTTTTGGCATAAGAGGCTTCAAATACAGCCAATGGCTATTTATGATAATCTTATTTCTTTTTTACCGGCGTTTTGGCAGGCACATCTCTGCGGATATCCAGCTCGTTGATGATGTTTTTAGCACCACCCAAAACATCAATACACCAAAGTACGTAACGTACATCCACACAAATGGTTCGCTTAAACTTCTTATCAAAAGCAATGTCGCCACTCATGGCCTCCCAGTTGCCATCAAATGCCAAACCTATCAGTTCGCCATTTCCATTGATGACCGGCGATCCCGAGTTTCCGCCCGTAATATCGTTATTGGTAATAAATCCAACTGTTAAAGTTCCATCATTTCCGTACTGACCAAAGTTTTTCTTTTTATAGTTTTCAATCAGGTTGGCAGGTAAATCAAATTCACTATCGCCCGGAATATATTTTTGGATTACCCCATCAATCGTGGTTGTAATTTTATATTCAATTCCGTCCTTAGGCGAATAGTCCTGCACGTTACCATAGCTGATCCGCATGGTCGAATTTGCATCCGGATACATCAGTTTACCTGCATTTTTTTCTAAAATCCCTTTCAGATATAAATGATCCAGGGCCGCTTTTTTGCTTTCAAAATCATCTACAAGCGACCCAAAGTTCGTTTTAACATAATCGGCCGGGATTAAGTTAATGGCGTATTTATAAGCCGGATCATTTTTTACCGCATCGGCCGATGGATTAGAGGCAATAAACGCTTTTAACTTTTCAGGTTTAATAAAATTACTGTTTTCCCACAGGTAATCTGCAAATTTAGCAAAGGTTGTTTCCGGCTTTCCGGTCCAGTACTTTTCGGCAATTTCTGCATAAAACTTCGGTTGCGATTTTACCGGTACATCCTGGTAAAATGCAGCCAGTATCTGTGCAAAAATCTTTTTATCAGCTGCCTCATTATAGGTTTCTTCGTAAGTACTCTCTGCTTTGCCTGCAGATTCTTTTACCTGCTGACGAAATGCAGCATCGTCTTTTTTCTGATCCATGGCAATCAGTGCTCTACCGATTGAAATCGTTTTAGATACAAAACCTGAAGCCATAAAACCTTCGTTGATATAAGTACGCTGTACAGAAATGGGCTCTATGCTTTTATAAATCTCGTCATATTGCTCCATTAAACCGGCAAACTCCGTTTTTTGTGCAGCCCAATCTGAAAAGGATTTTTCTTCGGCACGTTTTCCTTCAGCTACTTTAAGCTTTTTAAGCTGCTCGGTCTGACCGATATAATACTTCCAGTAGTTGGCAATATTTGCATATTGTGACGATAATTTTAAACGTGTATTTACATCCTTATTCATTTCTTCCTTCCACGCTTTCAGGCGGATGTCGCGCAATTTAACAATGGTTGGATTTACTTTTTCAGTAGCCAGATCCACCCCATAAGAAGTCAGGTAGCGGTCTGTACGGCCTGGGTAACCATATACAATAGAGAAATCATTGTTTTTTACCCCTTTAATAGATACCGGAAGATATTTTTTAGGGCTGTAAGGGGTATTGCTTACATCGTATTTAGCCGGTTGGTTGTTTTTACCTGCATACACGCGAAATACAGAGAAATCGCCTGTTTGACGTGGCCATTCCCAGTTATCTGTATCGCCGCCAAATTTACCAATGTTTTGCGGTGGAGCACCTACCAAACGTACATCATCAAAACGCTCGTACACGAACAGAATAAACTGGTTGGATTTATAAAAATCTTTCACGTTCGCTTCTATCGATGGGCTTGTGGCTGCTGCTTTTGAAATGCTTTGAAAAATTTCCTGTTGTTTGGCATTTTTCTCTGCTCCGCTTAAACCTTTTGTTGCGGCATTAACCTGTGCGGTAACATCTTCCATTTTGGTTAAAAAACGTACAAATAAACCCGGAATAGGCTTTTCTTCGCCGTAATTTTTGGCATAAAAGCCATTGTCAAGAATGTTATTTTGAGCGGTTGAATTGGAGGCTATTGCATCATATCCGCAATGGTGGTTGGTAAATATTAAACCTTTTGATGATACAATCTCTCCTGTACAGAAACCACCGAAATGCACAATCGCATCTTTTAAACTGGATTTGTTTGCACTGTACAGATCTTCTGCCGTTAATTTAAATCCCTGCTTTTTCATCTGCTCATAGTTCTTTCCTATCAGCATCGGGATCCACATCCCTTCATCTGCTCTTACTGCATTTGTAAAAGACAATGTCATTACAAAAAGCAACAGATACACTACTTTTTTCATCTGTTTTTGTTTTTAATTTAACCAATCCATCAAACTACCCGACCGGTATTTTCTGTATTACACGTTCAATAGATTTGTTAATCTGTTTATAAATACTAAGTTGTTGCTAAGTTAAACAAATAACCCCGGCTACCTGTGGCAACCGGTCAGATTATTGCTCTGCAGGCGTCTCTTTAAGTAAGGCCAGTAAAAAGCCCCAGAATTTCTGTACCGACGATATCTGAACGCGTTCGTCTGGTGAATGTGCGCCCAGAATATTTGGTCCAAAAGAAATCATATCCAAACCAGGTAAATGGGAACTTAAAATACCACATTCAAGACCAGCATGGCAGGCATTCACATTTGGCTTACTTTTAAAAAGTTCTTCATACAAGCGGGCCGACAGGTTCAAAATTTCGGATTCGCCATTTGGTTTCCACCCGGGATAATCTCCCCTTCTGATTACTTCCGCACCCAGATTTTCAAACGGAGCTGCAACGGCATACGCCACATCTGTTTTGGTGCTTTCTACACTGCTGCGCTGTAAAGACTGGGTAATAAATTCGCCCGACCTGATGATTACCCTGGCCAGGTTGGAAGAGGCTTCTACCAGATCTTTAATATCGGGGCTCATTCTGAAAACCCCATTTGCCACAGCGTAAAGTGCGGTTATCATTTTAGCGGCCTCTGCTGGTTCTGCTGCTTTAGCTGGTAAAGGGCTGGTTAAACTTTCTATTTTCAGGCCTGGTTCTAATTGCCTGTATTCTTCTTCAATTACTCGCTTAAAGTCCTTTATTCCCGTTAAAATGCTCAACTTTTGTTCAGCCGGATAAGCAATTACCGCTTTAGATTCGCGCGGGATGGCATTTCTTAAACTTCCGCCATCTACCTCCGAAATGCGGGTATCTGTTTCTTGTATAAGCTTATAAAGCAGGCGGTTCATCAGTTTATTGGCATTTGCCAGTCCTTTATGAATATCCATTCCTGAATGTCCGCCTTGTAAACCTGAAATTACAATTTCGAGGGCTTCGTAACCGGCAGGCACCTCTGCTTCCTTATAGACATATTTTGTATTGGTATCTATACCACCTGCACATCCAATGGTGAGTTCATCATCAGATTCGGTATCCAGATTGAGTAAAACCTTACCGTTTAGCAAGCTTCCATCCAATTGCTTAGCCCCGGTCATTCCGGTTTCTTCATCAATGGTAAACAGGGCTTCCAATGGTGGATGAACCAGACCGGTTGATGCTAAAATCCCCATGATGCTGGCCACACCGATGCCGTTATCGGCACCAAGTGTTGTACCTTCGGCTTTTACCCAATCGGCCTCTACATACATTTTTATACCTTCCAGATCAAAATCAAATACCGTCTGGCTGTTTTTCTGATGTACCATATCCAGGTGTGATTGCAGGATTACCGTTTTACGGTTTTCCATGCCCGTGCTGGCTGGCTTACGGATAATTACATTGCCAATTTTATCCTGCGTGGTTTCAAGTCCGAGTTTTTGGCCAAAATCCACCATAAAAGCCGCCACTTGCTCCTCTTTTTTAGAAGCCCGTGGAATGGCATTTAAGGTTGAAAAATGACTCCAGATTTCCTTTGGTTCTAAGTTTTTCAAATCCATTGCATGTGTTTTAATACAAAGCTATCATTTTTTTTAGCTTCGGCTAAAACCAGGTGCCCAACAAAATACACCTTATCTATCCGAACAAGCTATATCTGATGGCTTAAAAGTATAAGAAACAGCGCACAACCAAGGCTAAACCTTATTCAGATTATCGAGTGGCAGTTCGGGCTTTAATTTCTTAACAATCCAGGGTAAGGTTAGCCCCTGTCCGATCAACGTGAACAAAACAACCACAATGGAAATGAAAATAATGGTATCTCTTTCCGGAAAAGGCGAGCCATCTTGTAAGGTTAAGGGTAAACCAATGGCAATGGCCAGTGATACAATACCGCGCATGCCAGACCAGCTGATGATTAAACTGCTGGCAAAATCGAGCAATGCTTCTTTTGAAACCCGCTTTCTTTTTTTAAAGGCCTGCTGTAAGTTGATCTGCTGCAGAAAAACCCTTGCCATTCTCAGAATCAATGCAACAAGCGTAATGATAAATGCATAACCGATATATAGCCAGATCATATTGGGATCTATATTTTTTGCAACGAGCGGAAACTGAAGGCCAATTAAAATAAAGATCAGTCCGTTTAACAGAAAAATAATGATTTCCCAGATAGACCGCGACTGTTTTTTAAAGGATTCGGGAAATACGCGGTTGCTTAAGTGTGAGATGCTCAATCCAAGCACAACCACAGCTATTACACCCGATACATGTACTTCTTCGGCCATGAGGTAGGTAACAAAAGGCATGAGCAGAATAAAACTCAGGGTTACCAGACTGTTGTGGCGCACCATTCTTAAGATCATGCCCAAAAGCCTCCCCATTAAAATACCCACCACAAAACCACCTCCCATTAGCACGAGAAATTCAAGCGAAGCTTTCCAGAACACAAAGGCCGTACCCGTAACAGCTGCTACGGCAAAACGGTAGGCAACCAGTGCCGATGCATCGTTAATCAAACTTTCACCTTCCAAAATGGTAATGGTTTTATGCGAAAGCCCCAGTCCTTTTG
>JASLGV010000466.1 GCA_030149995.1 Pedobacter sp. | reverse complement strand
ACATGCTTGCTGAAATTGATCCGGCCAACATCAGCAAGTACGAAGCCTTGAAAAAATAACCTCCCACATCTTTTCCTTTTAATATGCTCGCTGCTTAAAGAAAAGCACTTAAAAAATACTTGTATTATTAAAATCAGTATGGCTCTATGTCTATATAGACATCTCCCCTATTCTTTCCTCAATTCTTAAAATTTGTTAAATTTTTCAAAAACATTTGTTTGTTACGAACAAGTTCGTACATTTGAATACGAAACAATTCGTATAACAACATAATGAGTAAGAGTATCAAACCAACAGAAGGCGAAATGGAAATCCTGCAGGTTCTTTGGGAAAAGCAGCAGGCTACGGTAAGAGAGGTGCATGAAACCTTGAATAAAAAAGACAGCGGTTATACAACTACCCTGAAGCTCATGCAGATTATGCACGAAAAGAAAATGGTGGAACGGGATACCAATCAGAAGACGCACATATACAAAGCTTTGATCAACCGCGATCATACTGAAAAACAACTCGTTCACAAACTGATTGATACAGTATTTAATGGTTCTGCTTCGCGTCTGGTTATGCAGGCTCTCGGCAATCACCAGGCAAGCGCAGATGAAATTGAGGAGATCAAAAAATATTTAGACAGTTTAAAATAAGGCCCAAAGGTTGATAAGTGCGGTGTTAGCCTAAAAAGTAAAAATTAATGTTGAGCCCCGGCTCAGTTGAACTAAAAAAACCTTTATGGAAACTCTATTAAAACCCTTTATCAGCGCATTTGGCTGGAGCATCTTAAACACCCTTTGGCAAAGTGCTCTTATATACGGCTTACTGCTTTTAATTTTATTTTGTTTTCCTAAAATGGCTGCGCGGTATAAACACAATCTTGCTTATGGATCTATTGTAGCCATGTTTAGCTGTTTTATATACAGTTTCAGTGAGCACATATGGCCTTATCTTTCTGCCCGGTCAATTGATTACAATACCCAAAACATGTTGTTTGTTCCGCATCTAAATGACATGCCTTCTGATTTCAGCAGTAAGGCGGAGCAGTATTTCCCGGTTATTTTTATCTTTTATATATTGGGTATCTTTCTGCAATTGTTCATTATTGTTAAAGGGTATAACAAGCTTCATACTTTTAAACAACGGGGCTTGCGGAACGTTCCTGAAGACTGGAAGGTTATTTTTACCGGGGTACTGCAACAATTAGGTATCCGCAGAATCGTAACCTTTAAAATATCTAATATTGTAAATGTACCGCTTGTAATCGGTTACTTAAAACCAGTTGTTTTATTCCCCGTTGCTTTGGTCAATCAATTGGACAACAACCAGGTTGAAGCCATTTTAATACATGAAATTTCACACATCCGCCGCAATGATTTCTTACTAAACCTGATTAAAACCATTATCGAAACCTTGTTATTCTTCAATCCTTTTGTGTGGATGACCGGACGTTTTATTCACCTTGAACGTGAACATGCCTGCGATGACCTGGTGCTAAAATTAAGCGGTAAGCCGCTGAATTATGCGCACGCTTTGCTAAAACTCGAGCTTTTAAAAGATAAATCAAGTCCTGCATATGCACTTGCAGCAACCGGTAAAAACCAGAATCTATACCAGCGAATTAAAAGAATAACCAATATGAAAACAAATTATTTAAATACCAAACAACAAATGGCTGCCATCACACTGGGTATTGCCTGTTTGTTTTCGCTCGCCTGGATTAATCCGGCCGTGAAAAAAGAGCATGCGGTAAGCAAAACCACCAGCAATATAAAATTGGTTGGACCGGTACAACAGGTGACACAAGCATTTAAAAAACAAAATGTAGTTTTTACAGATACCCTTAAAAAGACTAAAATTAAGATTGTAACCATCGATCCTAAAGGGAACAAAACAGAATACAATTCTTTAAAAGAAGTTCCGGATAGCATTAAAAGAAATTTATATAGTGAAAGCCCCGCTAACACACAGGGCATAAACATAATACTCGATTCCTTAAAGCTCAGACAAGATACCGCGCTGCTTGCCTCCATTAAGAAAAATGTTCTAACCCTGGCATTTATGGAAAAACTGACCGATATCAGAAAAAATGCGATAGAATCGGTTCAAAAATATAATCTTACTGAAAAGAATCTAAACCTGATCCGCCAGCAAAGGAACAATGCCATTCTCCAAAAAAATGAAGCGGAAATATTACGTCAAAAATTAAAAGAAAACATAGAACTGATGCAATCTCCCGAGTATCAGGCAATGAAAAAGAAATTTGAACAGGAACTGGAAGAGTTGAAAAAGCAAAAAGGATATAAAACAGATAAAACAACTTTGCTGATGAACAACGACATAAAAGTGCTTACAAGCCTCTTACCAAATATTACTTCTGCCAATGTCAAATACATCCGTATAGATGATCTGCCAGCGCTGAAAATATTGCCTAAACTCAAAGGAGAAGAAGCATTGGAAATCTTACTTAACGTACCCAGTTCTAAAGTGATAAAACCAGGCGCAGATAAAGAAGCTACCGTTATTAAATAAACCAAACAACCACCATAATTTGGGGTAAGATTTTTTTTCTTACCCTTTTTTATTTAAAAAGTATTTCCTTCTTACTGATAGAGGTCTGCTTAAAATTTATTTTAATTTTAAAACAAGGTAACTGCATATATAAATGTTTTAGCCGATTTTTACTTATTTTCGCAGTAGCTATGCTACAAAAACTTTCTATACGTAATTACGCATTAATTAACAGCCTCGATATTGAATTTGATAAAGGCCTGAACATTATTACCGGCGAAACCGGTGCAGGTAAATCAATTGTATTGGGTGCCTTATCGTTGATACTCGGGCAGCGTGCCGAAAGTAAGTATTTCTTTAACCAGGATAAAAAATGTGTAATTGAAGGCACTTTTTTGCTGGGCCAGGAAAATTTAAAATCGCTGTTCGAAGAAAATGATCTTGATTTTGCAAACGAAAGTATTTTACGTCGCGAGATTTCCATTGATGGAAAATCGAGGGCATTTATAAACGATACCCCCGTTAATCTTTCTACTTTAAAGCTGATTGGCGAAAAGCTTATTGATATTCACTCTCAGCATGCGACACAAGAAATAAATGATGCGGATTTTCAGTTGCTCATCGTAGATGCATTGTCTGATCACCAGGATTTACTCAGCACTTACCGGAGCGGTTTTAAAAAACTCACTCAGAATACATCACGTTTAAAGAAATTACGGGCCGAAGCAGACGAAGCACGCAGCAGAAAGGATTACGAACAGTTCTTATTTAATGAACTCGAAGCTGCTCAATTGCAAGAAGATGAACAGGAAACACTTGAGCAGGAATTAGAGCGCTTAACACATGCCGAAACCATTAAAAGAGCTTTGTTAAACAGTGCCGGCTTGCTTGCCGATGCTGAACCAGCTGCCCTCCTGCTTTTAAAAGAAGCACAGTTACAATTACAAAGCATTGAAAAGTTCGACCCATCGGTCGCATCCTTATATGAGCGGTTACGTTCGTCGATTATTGAAATAAAAGATATTGCTTCAGAAATTTCTCATATAGAAGAAAATACGCTGCACAGTGCAGACAGGTTGGAAATTATTAACCAGCGCCTTGATCTGCTTTATGCCTTGCAACAAAAGCATAAAGTAGCAGGCAATGCCGAATTGCTGGCCCTGCAACAACAACTTGAACAGAATTTAAACCAGCTGGTTTCTTCTGACGAGCAAATAGAAAAATTACAAGCAGAAAACCAGCAACTTAGTCAGTCGCTCTTAGCACTGGCCAATCAATTAAGCGATAACCGCAGCAAGGCCATTACCCTTGTTGAAGAACAAACGGCTGCCACGTTAAAAAAGGTGGGAATGCCCAATGCCCGGTTATTACTTAATCACCAAAAACGGGATCAGCTGGGGAAAGATGGGATAAATGAAATTACGCTGCTGTTTAGCGCCAATCTGGGGCAAGCACCTGCGCCGGTAAACAAAGTTGCCTCTGGTGGTGAGTTATCCAGGTTAATGCTTTCCATTAAAGCACTGCTTGCCAAACATACTGCCCTACCAACCATTATTTTTGACGAAATAGATACGGGTATTTCGGGCGAAACAGCCCTTAAAGTAGGTGAAGTTATTGATGAGCTGGGCAATAACATGCAGGTCATATCCATTACGCATTTGCCACAAATTGCAGCCAAAGGCCGTGCACATTATTTTGTTTATAAAAGTGATGAAGCTGATAAAACCACTACCGGCATGCGAAAGCTTAAACCCGAAGAAAGGATATCCGTGATTGCAGAAATGCTCAGCGGTAAAAATCCGGGTGCATCTGCTATTCAGAATGCAAAAGAGTTGCTGGGTTAAGTAATTGCGACCGCAGCTTTTAATATACCTGCTCCCCTGCATGATAATTATACATGCTTAAGCTGAAAATATCTGATCTACATATAAAACCTGCGTTCGGTAATCTCCTCTTTTCTGTACTCTTTTTATAAAAAAAGAAAAATGTAAATATAAACTAACAAATTAGTTTATATTTACATTAATGAAAAAAATGCTTCTCCTCGGTTTCTTATTACTAAACCTTGTCCATGTGCTGGCTCAGCAAAACCTATCTCTCAGCGGTGCAGTTAAAGACCGCAAAAATATCGGGCTTCCGGGGGTTGGTGTATATGTTAGTGGTTATAAAATAGCAACTGTAAGTGACCATACCGGAGCATACACATTAAGTCTCAAACCAGGTAATTACGATATTCTGTTTCAGTCAATCGGATATAAAGCCATTAACCGGAATGTAGTGATTGCCGATAAACCGGTAAAACTGGATATTGTGCTGGAAGAAAGCACGACGCAGCTATCTGAAGTAACCATAAAACCAGATCCGAACCGGGACCGTTATGTTAATCTATTCCGCGACTTTTTTCTCGGTACTACCACCAACGCCCGTTTGTGTACCATATTAAATCCGGAAATTCTCCAGATCGACTACGATAAGGAAACCGGTACCTTAAGGGTTAAAACAGATGATTTTTTAATTATTGAAAATAAGGCATTGGGTTACCGCATCAAATACCTTGTAAATGATTTTCTATATGACTATAACCAGAAGATCATTTTTTATGAAGGATATCCTTATTATGAAGAATTAGAAGGCAGCAAATCAAGGAAGAAAAAATGGGTACAAAAACGACTGGAAGCTTACAATGGATCTGCTCAACATTTTTTCACAGCACTTTACCACAACCGCCTAACTGAAGAAGGCTTTATTATTCATAAACTGATAAGAAGGGAGAATACTCAACGCCCTTCAGATAGTTTGATAAATGCTAATATTAAACGATTAACGTCCAGACAAATTGCACAGAAAAATACCTTCACCATCGGAAAAGATGATTCGCTAAGCTACTGGCTGCAAAAACGTAAAATACCAAAGAACATTACTACGCTTGATCGTTCAGTTGTACAGCCAGACACACTCCTGCATGAGCATTCAGTTTCGATCAAAAAAATCGACTTTACTGAAGTTTTGTACATAATATATACCAAAGAAAAAGAAGATCCAGCCTACAGAAACCAGTCTGGCTTTTCCATTTCACGACCACACGATATACCGGATTACCAGATATCGTTAATTAATCTGCAGATCCGGCCGGTTTATTTTTATGCAAATGGAACGGTATACAATCCGCGAAGCATGCTTTACGAAGGTTATTGGGGTTGGGAAAAAGTAGCTGACAGTGTACCTATAGATTATGAGCCACCAGCACCAGATCAAAACAACTGAGTTTAAATTGTTAAAAACGTTAAATTAAGTGTACTGCTGCTCCTAAATATTATTGCTTTTAGTACTTTCGTTTTATGATCAAAAGTCTTCTGGCGGCCCTCTTTGTTGCATGCTTATCCCTGTCGGTTTTCGGCCAGGAAACCTTTTCAATTAGTGGTGTTGTTAGAGACAATAAAGAAACATTGCCGGGAGCAGGCATCTACATCAGCGGTTATAAAATATCAACCGTAGCCGATAACGACGGTCGTTTTAAGATCAGCAACCTTAAACCAGGCTCTTACGATTTACTTGTACAGATGGTGGGTTATCTCCCCTATTCAAAAAGCATTATAATTTCCGATAAATCCATCCAGACGGAGCTGGTGCTTAAGGGAAGTACGGTTCAGTTGAATGAGGTTGTAATCCGTGCCGATCCGAACCGCGCCAGGTATATTGAACAGTTTAAAGAATTTTTTATCGGCAAAACACCCAATTCGAGGCAATGTAAGATTCTGAACCCACAGGTACTGGATGTTGATTTTGATGTGACCAAAAGCCTGCTTTCTGTAAAATCAAACGATTTTCTGATTGTGGAGAACAGGGCACTGGGATACCGCTTAAAATACATGCTTGATTATTTCGAGTATAACTCCAGAACACATATTGTTTATTATTCCGGGCATCCCTTTTTCGAAGAGCTTAAAGCTTCTGCCTCCAAAAAGAAAAAATATATTGCCAACCGTGAAATTG